>JAOAPO010000622.1 GCA_025462945.1 Bryobacterales bacterium | reverse complement strand
TGAAGCGCGCATCTGGTACTCGCGTGAGGCCGCCCAAACAACTCTGCCCGGTGGCTTCCAGAACGAAATCGTGCTCAGTAATGAGTTCTTCGACGAGATTATGAGTCACCCGATTCCGACGGACATGGAGGCCGCAAAGGTACTGTCGTGTTCGCCGGCGGCACTTGATCTGTTCATGTGGCTCTCGTACCGCTGCTTTGTCGCGAAGGGCAGGGAACGCGTCCCCTTGTTCGGCGACTTTGGGCTGGTCAGCCAGCTTGGCAGTTGCGAATACGCCCGCCCAAGGAAGTTTCGCGAGCGTCTGGAGGGATGGCTGGATGTGGTCAGAGCAATCTGGCCGATCAGTTTGCATCAGATCGAGGCAACTGTCTCTGCCTACCTGGGTCCGGGAAGGGTCGCCGGAAACTGTCAGGACTCGGCGTTTAGCCGGCAGGTCGCGATGTACCTTGCGAAACACGTCGGAAGGTGGAGTACGCGAAGATCGGCAAGTTCTACAACGGTCGCCACCACACAACGGTGCTTTACTCAATTGAGAGAATCGAGCGGTTGGGGGAGAAAGGACGCGAGCCTGGATGCACTGCTGGAGCTGCTCTGCGGTGAGCTTTCCGCCTGGAGTACACATGCGCGCCTTCTGTCGGCTTACCAACGCGACGAGACGGTCTCGTCAACCCACCCTTGCCAATAACCTATTGGCCCAGCGTCTCGTTGCGCAATCTCAAAAGGGAGGAGAGTGGCCGCCAGCGAGACGAACCAGGTTTTCAATCAGAGGCTCTTACGGCGGCTGAGTTGTCGGGCTCAACCGACTCGTTGCGAGAGCGACATTTGAGGACGTGGACGTGCGCGCCCTTCTTCAGTCCGGAAGCAAACTGAAGCGAGTGGCGCGCTCCCAATGCAAGAAGGTGCGCATTTCTGGGGGATCAGAGTGGGGGGCCAGAACCGGAACGCGCCGATTGGCAAAGGACAGGCCCGCGATGGCCCGGGCGGTGTATTCTCCGTTGCGACCGGGGCCACTACATTCTGGTACCGGATCCTATAAAAATTAAGGACCCCGCGCCCGGAGAGATCGAAGACGGCGATATACTGGCGAGACTCGCCCGGAGGCGAACTCATGCGTATGAACACGCTAAGGGCTCTCGGTGCCCTGCTTCTTCCGTTCCTTTTAGTTGGCCAGACAACGCCGATCAGAACACGTTACCTGCCGACTTTGACCAACCCCGAAGTTGAGCAGTACCTGAAACGTAACGACATCATCTTTATCCCGGTAGGGACGGTTGAAACTTTCGGAGCCATGCCATCGGATATGGAATACCGCATGGCTGAAGCCTACGCTGTCAAAATGGCCGAGGAAGTCGATGGCCTCATCCTTCCCCACGTCACTTATTTCTATCCGGGGGTCACCGTGACCGGCGTCTCCTCCATCTACATTCCGCAGGATACTGGCCTTGCCTATCTCAAGGCACTGGCGCACTCTCTGCTTCGACAAGGATTCCGGCGTCAGGTATATCTTTCCGCCCATGGTCCGTCGGACCAGTATGTGGCGGGCATGGTGCGGCAGTTTTTCGAGGAGACCAAGGACCCAATCCTCTATATCCACCTGCCGATGCTGAACCGACGGGCGGAACCAAATTCAGCGGCTCCTCCGGCGATCAGTTCCTTCCGCTCCATCGGGTACGGCGCCTACCATATTCTCGGCCGGATGAACGACATCCCGCTGGATTTGGATCCTCCGAAGCCCGAACAGCCGCCCCTGCCGAGCCCTCCCGCCTCCCTCGCCATACTCTCGGGTCTTGCGCCCGAAAGCAGCGCTGTCGGAAGCTATGATCCCGATCCTCAACACAACGGGAACAAGCCGCTTCAGCCAGTTCATATGACAGCCGCTCAAAGGGAGCGGCTCGGCCAGGAGGGAGCGGCCATCATCGAGCGCAACGTTCGGGCGGCCGATATCAAGGCGATTGTGGCGGCGCTTCGCGACGAGGACAAGTATGTGCATGACGTGATTGTTCCAAGGTTCCGGAACATACTTCCAAAGGACCAGCTCCAGTAAACGTTCAATATCCGGCGCTTCAGGGACATACAATGTCGATTCTGAACATACCGGGTTCAAGCGCGAGAGCCGCAAAGATGTGAGGCTCGAGGCCCACAGTACAGTGCGCAACGATTTCTCCCTCCAGATCGGCTCGGTGAGCGAAACGGTGAACGTCTCTGCCCCGGCAGCGATGCTCCAGACCGATCGCGCCGATCTCGGGACGGAAATCGAGACACAGACACTCGAAACCCTTGCGCTCACATTCAACCGCAATCACCATGGCCTGATAGGGCTGGTGCCGGTGCGTCCGGCCCTCCCGCCCGCACTCCTCGTTCTACAACTCGCAGAACAGTCTCTCCACCAACGTGAACGGGCAGTTTCGCCAGGCGAGCAGCTTCACGATTGAGTGGGTTGATAACGACTGCGACAATGGCAACCTCACGGTCGTCGTTCCCTGGGTGGAGGCCATCCAGACCGTCGACGTCACCACGAGCAACTACGACGCGGCTGTGCTTGCCCGCGGCGAACGTCACTGGGCTACGCCTGGAGTTTGAAGGCCTCGCGGATCTTCTGAAGGAATCCGACGATCTTCACCTTTGGGTCACCTGGACCGAGCGCCTCGAAAGGCACATAACCCCGGTAACCGGAGCGGTCGATGATTGCCTTTATTTTTGCAAGGTCAGTTGGCTCGTCTTTTCCGTCGCGACCCACCTGTTCCTTGATCTGCCAGGATACGGCGTACGGCACAAGCTTCTCGATCTCTGCATACGGGTCCCCCTGTCGCAGACTGCCCACATCGAGGATTGAGCCAAACCAGTCCGAGCCAACAGCATCGATGAGCCGGATGGTCTCAGCGGCCGTTTTCAGAAAATCGTCGTGCTGCTGGATGGCGACTATTACGCCGTGTTGTTTGCCATGCGCGGCACACTCTTTGAAGTCGGTCACCATCCACTGGAAAGCCTCTTCGAAGCTGTGACCTTCTGGCCGGACCCTGCCCGAGAAAACGCGGATTACCGGTGCCCCCAGCTTACTGGCGACTTCGATCCAGTTCTTCACCATCCGCACATCCTTTTTGCGCGCCGCCTCATCGGCCACCGCGAAGTCATTTCGCACGCCGGTACCACTGAGGGCCACGCCGTTGACGAAGGCTGTTCGCTTCAGCGAGTAGATGAATTCGTCCGTCGGTACATCGGGATAGCTTGGGAAGTAATAGCCGGTGGGGTCCAGCGCGTCCACACCGTTGTGAGCGCAGAACTGCACCGCGTCCGCCAGCGTCATCGTACCCGCTCGTAGCTGCTTGTCGAACGAATACGCGTTCAGGCCGAGCTTCAGCTTCACGCCTGTTTCTCTGGTGACCCTGGCTTCGGCCGGCATGGCAGCAGACGCCGCGAGCCCGGCGGAACCGCTCAGGAAGTTTCGACGATCAATCATAGATTCTCTCCTTTTGCCTTCAACACAGCCTGCGGTTTTAGGGCGACGCCCCCACGCATTGTATCTCCGCCAGGGCTGCATCGCTGGATGGCGTTTCTATACGCATTTACTCCCGCCCCCCTTGCATTCGCCTCTTCGGTTCATTACACTCTCGCCTCAGTACTGAGAGGAGTTTGGCTCGATGCGTTATTTCAAGGTTGCAGGCAAACTGTGTTGCATGCTTTCTCTGTCTCTGCTGGCATTCGCGCAGGCTGACAAGGGTACGATTCTTGGCACGGTCGCCGACACTTCACAAGCTTCCATAGCTGGGACGTCTGTCCGCATCGTAGAGATAGATACCGGCTTCACTCGCACCGTCGCGACGAACGATGCCGGGAACTACACCTTTCCCCTGCTCGATCCCGGCAGCTATCGCGTGGAGGCCGAACACCAGGGTTTTAAACGGGGCATTCGCGACAAAATCGAACTGACCGCGAATAGTGCGGCTCGTGTCGATTTCAGCCTGGAGGTGGGGGCCGTCAATGAAAGCGTCACCGTGTCGGCGGATGCGGCGCTCCTCCAGACTGATCGCGCGGACATCGGCCAGAAAATCGAAGCCGCCACGCTGGCCAGCCTGCCGCTCGGGAACAACCGCAACTATCAGAATGCGCTGGTGCTTGTTCCCGGCGCGACAAGGCCCTATGTAGCCCATTCCGCCTTTTATGACTCCGCCGAGAGCTTGTCAACCCAGGTGAACGGTCAGGACCGGCACTGGAACAATTTCATGATCGAAGGCATCAACAACAACTGGGATAACGGTAACCTCACCCTGCTGGTGCCGCCTGTGGAAGCGATTCAAACGGTGGACACGTCCACCAGTAACTATGACGCAGAGTTCGGACGTGTTGGTGGGGCGGTATCCAACTTGATTCTCAAGTCCGGGACTAACAATTTTCATGGCAGCGTCTTCGAGTTCAACAAGAACTCCGCCTTGAGTTCGCGCAACTTCTTCCTGCCCAAAGTTCTTCCCCTTCGTTACAACCAGTTTGGCGGCTCAGCAGGAGGGCCGATCCTCAAAAATAAGATCTTCTTCTTCGGTGACTACCAGGGCAGCATTGACCATTCCGCAAATGGCCAGAACTACACCATGCCCACCATGGCATATCGTGGCGGTGATTTCACTGCGTCTCCAACACAGATCTACGATCCTCAGAGCGGCACCGCGAGCGGCACGAACCGCACCGCATTCGCCGGGAAAATAATCCCCGCCAGTCGCATTAGCCCCATTGCGCGAAGGTTGATGGACGCGATGCCTGCGCCGACGTACCCTGGTTTGAGCGCTAATTTCGCCGGAGCGTATTACCTCCAGAAACACATCAACAGTTTCGACGCCAAGATCGAATACCACATAACTCCGAACGACACTCTCAATGTTCGCTATAGTTACCAGACGCCGGTGATTACTCTTTCGCCCGTCTACGGCTCGGTGATCGGAGGCCCCGGCGGAGGCTCGGCAGGGGCTGGTTTCGCTGGTGACGGACACGCGCGCGCACAGTTCCCCGGCATCAGTTATGTCCACATCTTCAATCCCACCCTGATAGCTCAGTTTCGCTTTGGCATCGGACGTATTCGCAACGACGCTACTCCGTCGGATTACAATGTGAACCAATCGCAGGCCTTCGGGATACCGGGTGCCAACCTGGGCGATGATTGGTCGAGCGGGATTGCCAATATGTCCGTGACGGGCTATGACTCGCCGATGATCGGCTACAACGCCAGCCTCCCCTGGGTTCGATCCCAGACAGACTTCGGGTTTGCGGGTTCGGTAAGCAAAATTCTTGGTAATCACACCATCAAGGCCGGAACCGAAATCAACCGCGAGCGCATGGATCTGGATCAGACCCAAACCTATAGTCCGCGCGGGTTATTTACCTTTACCTCGGGGCCGACCGCTTTGAACGGCGACACGGCCAGCTCAAGCGGTATGTCGAATGCCTTCGGCTCGTTCCTGCTCGATCTTCCTAACCAACTCGGCCGCGACCTGAACCCGGTATTTCCAACCCGGCGAAACAGCTGGTACTTCTTCTATGTCAGCGATAAGTGGCAGGTGAACCGGAAGCTGACTCTCGACATCGGTATGCGCTACGAAATCTGGCCTGCCACTACCACGCGGTTCAAGGGACAGCTGGTTGATTACGTCGCTGAGACGAATACGCTGCTCGCGGGCGGCTTCGGCAAGACCCCGCAGAACCTGGGAGTGTCCCGTTCCCCAAGGTGGGTTCCGCGCATCGGACTGGCTTATCGGCTCAATGAGAAGACCGTCATTCGTACTGGTTTCGGTACCAGCTATCTGTTCCAGGGAACAGGCACCGCCAACTATCCCGCAAGCCAGGCTCCTGTCTATACTGCGCCCAACTCCTACTCCGCGGCGGGTTCCATGGCTGCCGGATTTCCGGCGCCCACCTACGTCCAGATCCCTCCGGACGGGGTGATCCCCAACGCTCCGGTCGCGCTTGGCTACACCGTAGCCGCACTGAAGCCGCACCAGCAGTACATCGAACTCTGGAACCTGGCCGTCCAGCGCCAGCTGCCTGGGGGCTTTGCTCTTGACGTCGCGTACGTTGGGAACCACGGCGTGAATTTCAACCTCAATGAAAATATTAACCGCGGCAAAGTGATCGGCGCGGGAACTGCCGGCCAGCCGTTCTTCGCAACGCTGGGGAAGACCGCCGCAATCACGCAGCAATACCTCTACCTCACCAGCCGCTACAACTCGCTCCAGGTCAAGCTGAACAAACAGATGTCCCACGGGCTCTCCGCCACCACGTCTTACACCTGGGCACACGGTCTCGATTACAACAACGACGCCAGCTCATTCAACATCTATCTGGTACGTACCAACTACGCTACCGGCGACTTCGACCGAACCCATTCGTTCGCCCAGAGTTTCAATTGGGAGATGCCGTTCGGCAAGAAGGGCCTCTGGTTCAGGTCGGGCGTGGGGTCATGGATCCTGGGCGGCTGGCAAGCGAGCGGAGTGATCACGGACGCGACGGGGGCTCCCCTCGATCTTTCCGCCAGCGCCACCGGCTTGAATCTCCCTACCGCCATCAATCGGCCGAACCAAATTGCCCCTCTGACCTACCCAAAGGGGGTCGGACCGGGAACAACATGGTTTAGCACTGCATCCTACGTGACTCCGGCTGCCCTGACTTTCGGCAACGTCGGAAGGAATACGGTCCGGGGACCGGGATCCTTCAATGTCGATATTTCGTTGTCTCGCCGCATCCCGGTTACAGAGCGGATTGGCATCGATTTCCGCTTCGAGACCTTCAACACCACGAATCATCCCCACTTCGCTAATCCGGGCAGAACGCTCGGTACGTCCACCTACGGTGTTGTGACCAGCACGATCACCGGCGACAACCGAGGCGTCCAGATGGGGGCGAAACTCACATTTTAAGCAAGGTTGGCGAAGTAGTGGGTTCTTA
>JAOAPO010000617.1 GCA_025462945.1 Bryobacterales bacterium | reverse complement strand
GTCCGTCTCAGAGAACTGCGGGTGCACGGAGCCGACCGTCATGTGCAGCAAGTGATAGACGATGAACGCGGCGATCATCGGCCCTGAGAGGTACATGGTGCGCGAAGCCGCCGTCGAGCGGCTGTTGTTTTTCTTCGCGTAGGCCCGCGGTCTGGCTTTGTTGTTGATTCGCGCGAGCTGAATCGTGGTGACGATATGAATCGCCACGCAGACCAGCAGGCCGATTCGCGCCCCCCAGAGAAGCTCGGGGATGCTCTTCAGACTGGCCGCGTAGCTGTTGATCGCTTCGGGACCGAGGAAAACCTGAAGATTCCCGAGCAGGTGAGCCGTCACAAAAAGAAAAAGTGCGGCACCGGTGACGGCCATCAATGCCTTTTTAACGATAACCGAGGCGAATAATGACCGCGCCGGACTGGGAGGCGCAAGTGCAGCTGAGCTCATGGGGAGGGCTAACCTTAATCCTACAATCTGCGTTGTTGTGGCTGAAGGAACCGCAACTGTATGATGCGCGTGAGGGTTGCGAAGTGTCAGCCTCCGTGCCCGGCCATTCCGTAACATAAACGATCCTGACCCGCTGCATTCAGGGTTTGTATTGGTCAAACCGACCTCGCTGCCCTTAACCTGAAGGCAACCCCACTTTGTTGTGGGGTTGAACCTGGACCCCGGACTCGTCCACTTACCACACGGAAGGAGGACGAGCCATGGAATTACCGCTTCTCGAACGCGCCAGGCTGGGTGACCCGATCGCCCGCTATACAGACCCTGACTTCACTCCACCCGAACTGACTTCACTCGTTCCCTGCACGGTACCTGGTGCCGGCGAACAGTACCGTTTCCACTTCGACATGACCAAGTGCATCGGCTGCCGCTGCTGCGAAGTCGCTTGTAATGAACAGAATGGCAACCCCGCCGACCTCCGGTGGCGCCGCGTTGGCGAGATCGAAGGCGGTACCTACCCGTTCACACAGCGGCACTATCTCTCGATGGGCTGCAACCACTGTGTGGACGCTGCCTGCCTGAAAGGCTGCCCCGTCGAAGCCTATACGAAGGACGCGCTGACCGGTCTGGTGCTGCATTCGGCCGACGCCTGCATCGGCTGCCAGTACTGCACCTGGAACTGCCCTTACGGCGTGCCGCAGTACAACCCGGAGCGCGGCGTGGTTGGCAAATGTGACATGTGTCACAACCGTTTGGCCGACGGCGACGAGCCGGCCTGCGTCAACGCCTGCCCCGAAGAAGCCATCCAGATCGAAATCGTGAACATCGCCGACTGGGTTCTGAATCACTCTGCGGCCAATGCGCCCGGCTTGCCTCCGGCACACGAAACGATCTCGACTACCCGGATCACTCTGCCCGGCAAACTTGGACCCGAGCTCGAAAAAGCGGATCACACCCGCGTTCGCCCGGAGCATCCGCATTGGCCGCTCGTCGTCATGCTGACTCTGACGCAGCTCTCCGTCGGCGCGTTTTTTGGCCTCGCAGCTTTTGGAACAAACGGACCCATTGCTGCGATCGCGGCTCTGTTGGTCGCAGGCCTGGCGCTCGGCGCATCCACGCTTCACCTCGGCCGCCCGATCTACGCTTACCGGGCGATCAAGATGTGGCGGCGGAGCTGGCTGAGCCGCGAAGTCCTCCTTTTTACCCTGTTCGCCGGCAGCGCGTCCGCGTTTGCGGCGGCTACGTTATTCAACCTCCCGCGGTTCGCGGCGGTTCCAACGGTGCTTCTCGGACTCGCCGGCGTGACTGCCAGCGCCTTCATCTATCTGGTTCCTGCCCGACCCGCCTGGAACAACTGGTATACCCTCGCGGATTTCCACCTGACCGGTCTGGTACTCGGCCCCGCCTTCCTCCGGGCACTCGGCGTAAATCTGCCCGTCTGGATCATCGCCGCTTTCGCTACCCTCCAGCTTTTGAACCAACTGCTGAAGCTGCTGCACCTGGTCCGGTCTGAAGAGTTCGAACTCAAAGCCTCGGCCCGGCTGCTTTCGCAGGACCTAAAAACTGTTCTGATGGCTCGCCTCGCGCTGCTGGTCGTCGGCGGCATCGTGCTCCCTCTGGCGGGCTACGCCATCCCCGCTCTGTTGCTCGCCCTCGCCGGAGAACTGACCGGTCGGTATCTGTTCTTCGTTTCCGTAGTCCCCCGCAACATGGCTCTTCCCTGGCTCACCCAGGGCGGAACAGCCGGGAAGGCGGCGGCATGAACTGGAAACGCATCGCGGGGCTCGACAACCTCTCCGAGGAGTACGCCTACGGGCAGGACCCGGTCCACGGCTACGTTTCGGCCAGGAAGATCGCCGATAAGTGGACTTCGACAACCTGCGGTTACTGCTCAGTCGGATGCGGCATGCTGATCGGCACCCGGGACGGTAAGGCGGTCGCGGTCCGGGGCGATCAGGCGCATCCCGTTAATAAGGGTAAGCTCTGCCCGAAAGGACTTTCCGAGCACTACACCCTGCAGGCAAAGAGCCGCGCACTCAAACCTCTGCTAAAGACAAACGGAAAATTCGAACCCATTTCCTGGGACTGCGCACTTTCCACCATGATCGACAAGTTCCGCGGCGTCCAGGCGAAGTACGGGGCCGGAGCACTGGGCGTCATCAGCACGGGCCAGCTGGTCACCGAAGAGTTTTACACCCTGGGCAAGCTGGTCCAGCTGGGCTTCGGCACGTCCAACTTCGACGGCAATACGACGCTCTGCATGGCGAGCGCAGTGGCCGGTTACAAGCGTAGTTTCGGCAGCGACGGCCCTCCCGGCAGCTACGCCGACCTCGAAACCGCCGACGTCATCCTTCTTATAGGGGCGAACGTTGCTGATAACCACCCGATCCTGTGCGGCCGCCTCGAAAGAAATAACGAAGCCATTTTGATCGTGGCCGACCCGAGGGTCACCAAGACGGCGATGCTGGCCGACATCTTCCTACCGGTGAAGCCCCGGTCCGACATCGCCCTGCTCAATGGGATCGCCCACATCCTGATCCGTGACGGTCTGATTAACCGCGAATACATCGACGCCCACACCACCGGGTTCGCCGAACTCAGCACGTTCCTCGAAAAGTTCACGCCCGAGCACGTCGCGCAGGTGACGAGCCTTGGCGTGGAGACGATCGAGCGCGTGGCGATGCTCTACGGCCGGGCAAAGGCCGCGACGATTGGCTGGACCATGGGCGTCAACCACTCCACACAGGGCGCCGAAACGGTCAGCGCCATCAACAATCTCGCGCTGCTCACGGGCCAGATCGGCCGGGCCGGCGCTTCTCCGTTTTCCATCACAGGCCAGTGCAACGCGATGGGTACTCGCGAAAGCGGCTTCACCTCTGGCCTGCCGGGATATCGCAAGTTCGAGAGCGCCGAAGATCGCGAAGAACTCGCGACTATCTGGAACCTCGACGTGGCGCGCATTCCCACCAAACGCGGACTGGCCTATCCGGACATCATCGAAGCGGCGGTCGCAAAGAAGGTTCGGGCGCTGTGGATCATCGCGACGAATCCGGTGGTTTCCTACCCCAACTATGACGTGCTGATCCAGGCATTCGAGAACCTGGAGTTCCTCGTGGTGCAGGACGGTTTTCATCCCACCCCAACCACGGAACTGGCGAATCTGGTGCTCCCCGCAGCCGTATGGGGCGAGAAGGAGGGCACCTACACCAACTCTGAGCGCCGCGTCAGCAAGGTCAACAAAGCCGTCGAGCCTCCGGGCGAGGCGCGCAGCGACTTCGACATCTTCCTCGCAATCGCCGAGAAACTGGGCGTGAATGACGAAATCTTTCCCGGCTGGACCTCCACCCACGACGCCTTCGAGGAGTGGCGTAAGGTCTCGGCCGGACGCCTCTGCGACTACAGCGCGATGACCTGGGAGCAGATCGAGCGCGAGGGCGGCATGCAGTGGGGCGGGGAACGGCTCTACACCGACGGGCAGTTTGAGACCCCGGACGGACGCGCGAAATTATTTCGCGTGGAGTGTGACCCGTTTCCGGAGCAGCCCGGCGGCGCCTTCCCTCTCATCCTGAACACGGGCCGAACGGTAGAGCACTGGCATACCCGAACCAAGACCGGCGAAGTGGCGATTTTGGACAGTATGGCGCCGAAAGCCTGGCTGGAGATGAATCCGCGTGACGCGAAGAAGCTCGGGCTCAAGATGCACGACAACGTTTCCGTGGTGTCGCGCCGCAGCCGTGTCGACGCGATCGAGTTGCGCCTGACCGAAATCGTCGCTCCGGGTCAGGTGTTCATGCCCTTCCACTTCGCGGAAACCAACGTCAATCGCGCAACGCAGAGCGCCTTCGACCCGATTTCCAGAGAACCCAACTACAAGCAGTGTGCTGTACGGATTGAACGAACGGCAGAGGCCAGAGGTTAACAGCATGGAAAGTCTCATCGTTATTGGAAACGGGATGGTGGGCGTTGCCTGCCTCGAAAACATCCTCGCGCACAAAAAGAGGTTCGACATCACGGTCTTCGGTGACGAGACCTATGCGAACTACAACCGCATTCTGCTCTCGAGCGTGCTGGCCGGCGAGAGGTCGGCGGACGAGATCACGATCAACGGCCTCGACTGGTACCAGAAGAACGGCATCGGCCTTCGCCTGGGAGCCCGCGTCATCAACGTAAACCGGACGCTCAGAACGGTGACCAGCGAAGACGGCGGCGTGATGCAGTACGACAAGCTCATCTTCGCCACCGGTTCCGGCGCCTTCATTCCGCCCATGGACGGCATCTATCGCCGCAACGTTTTCACCTTCCGCAACATGGACGATACCCAGGGCATGCTGCGCGTGGCCGAGCCGGGCAAGAGGGCCGTCGTGATCGGCGGCGGTCTGCTGGGTCTGGAGGCCGCTCGCGGTTTGCAGCTTCGGGGCTGCGCCGTGACGGTGGTCCACATCGTGGACACGCTGATGAATAATCAGCTCGACAGCACCGGCGGCGTGCTGCTGAAGCGCCGCATGGAGGAACTCGGCATCGAAGTCATGGCCGGACGCCGGGCGCAGGCGATTCTGGGCCGCGACGAAGTCGAGGCCGTCGAGTTCATGGACGGCGACCGCATTCCCGCAGACATCGTGGTGATCGCCGCCGGCATCCGTCCCAATGCGGATCTGGCGCGCCAGGCCGGCATCGCGTGCGGGCGGGGCATCACCGTCAATGACTTCCTCGAAACCTCTGACCCGCGCATCTTCGCAGTGGGCGAGTGCACCGAGCACCGCGGCGAAACCTATGGCCTGGTGGCTCCTCTGCTGGATCAGGCTAAGGTTCTTGCGGCCACCATCACTGACAATCGGGGGCCTGTGTTTGAAGGCTGGAAGCCAGCCGCAAAGCTCAAGATCATGGGCCTCGACGTATTCTCCGCCGGTGAATTCCAGGAGACTCCGGGCACCGACGCCGTGCGCTTCGACGACCCCGGCGCGGGCATCTACAAGAAACTTCTGGTGCGCGACAACAAGCTGGTGGGCTGCGTCCTGGTAGGCGACGCTTCCGACAGCAATCGCTATATGGACTGGCTGCGCTCGAACACCGACCTGACGGTGCGGCGCAGGAGCCTGCTGTTCCCCGAGCCGGTCACCGACAAAGGCTCATCGATCGCCGATATTCCGGACAGCGAAACTGTCTGCGGGTGCATGGGCGTGACCAAGGCGAAGATCATCTCGGCGATTCACGAGCACGGCATCCAGTCGATGGCGCAGCTGAAGGAGTGCACCCGGGCCACGACGGGTTGCGGCAGCTGCGCGGGACTATGCGAGGGCCTGCTCAAGGCCGTGTCGCCCGAGTTTGAAGAAGACACAAAGCGCGTGCTCTGCAAGTGCCTGCCGTTTACCCAGGACAACCTGCGCGAGATCATCCAGACGCAGAAGATCAAGAGCGTCCAGGAAGTCCTCGAGATCTACGGTAACGGGATCGGCTGCGAGATCTGCAAGCCGGCGCTCAGCTATCTGGTGGATGTGGTGTGGTGCGGCGACCATGACGAGGACCGCTCGGCACGCTTTATCAATGATCGGGTTCACGCCAATATTCAGAACGACGGCACGTTCTCCGTGGTGCCACGAATGCGCGGCGGCGTGACGACGCCTTCGGAGCTTCGCCGGATCGCGGATGTGGCGGAGAAGTATAAGGTTCCGCTGGTGAAAGTGACCGGCAGCCAGCGAATCGACCTGCTCGGCATCAAGAAGCAGGATCTTCCGAACGTTTGGCGCGATCTGGGCATGCCCAGCGGTCAGGCTTACGCCAAGGGTCTGCGGATGGTGAAGACCTGCGTCGGGACCGAGTTCTGCCGGTTCGGCGTGCAGGATGCCATGGGCACGGGCATCGAACTGGAGAAGCGTTTAGAGAACCTGTTCACGCCGCATAAGACCAAGCTCGGCGTGACGGGCTGCCCTCGAAACTGCGCGGAAGTGACCGTGAAGGACATCGGTTTGATCGGCCAGGAAGGCAGCTGGCAGGTTGTGGTGGGCGGCGCGGCGGGCAAAGATGTGCGCAAAGCCGACCTTCTGATTACCGTCGAGACCACCGAAGAGGCCATCGAGGCCGCGCTTGTCTTCTTCCAGTACTACCGGGAGAACGGCCACTATCTGGAGCGAAGTTATGGCTTCGTGGAACGGCTCGGCATGGAGAAGATTCGCAAGGAGACGGTCTACGCACCCGCAAAAGACAAGAAAGCGCTGCTGCGGCGGCTGCAGAAGTCGAAGGCTTTCTCGCGGGACGCCTGGACCGAGGGTTTAACGCCCGTCAATAAGACGCAGTTCGTGCAGATTCAGCCCATGGAAGGCTCGGCTCGGGAGGTTGTTCAGTAATGTGGACCAGAATCACGGCGGTGGAAAGCATCCCCGTAAGGGAAGGGCGCAGCGTTGAGCTGGCTGACCGGGAGATCGCCATCTTCAATCTGGGCGGCCGTTTCGCCGCGATCGACGCGCAGTGCCCCCATCGTGGGGGACCCCTGTGCGACGGCATTGTCACCGGTGGGCAACTGAAGGGGCACGCGGTTGTGTGTCCTCTTCACGGGTGGAAGATCGATCTGGATTCGGGCGCCGTCCTGAAGCCGGACGTGTCGGTTCGGGTGGAGACTTACGACGTCCGAGTGGACGGCGGGATCATCGAAGTGGACATCCCGTGCGCCAGAAAGCGGGCCGCATAGTGTCATTGAAAGGCTTTGCGAAAGCCGGGCATCCGCCGACGCTGGTATCCGCGTTTCTGTACTTCGATGTCAGCTTCATGATCTGGGTAATGCTGGGTCCGCTGGGTCCGTTTCTGGGAGAGAGCCTGAAGCTGACCGCAGGCCAAAAGGGTCTGCTGACGGCGCTGCCGCTGCTGGGCGGGTCCTTTTTCAGGCTGATTCTGGGGCCGATGACAGAGCGCATCGGGGGACGGAAGACGGCCCTCATCGGTCTGACTCTGACGTTTCTGCCGCTGCTGATTGGCTGGCGATTTGCGACGACGTTCGAGGAGTTCCTTGGAGTCGGGATCCTGTTGGGAGTAGCCGGTGCCAGCTTCGCGGCTGCCCTGCCGCTGGCGAGCGCCTGGTATCCGCCGGAGTATCAGGGAATCGCGATGGGCATCGCAGGGGCGGGGAACTCGGGGACGTTGTTCGCGAGTCTCTTCGCGCCCCGGCTGGCGAAGATTTTCGGCTGGCATGAGGTGTTTCTCTTCGCGATGATTCCGGTCCTGCTGGTCTGGATTCTGTTCTTCGTACTTGCGAAGGACGCACCGCGCAAGGCGCCCCCGAAGGGCTTGAGCGACTACAAAGAGGTTCTGAAAATTGGGGACACCGGATGGTTCTGCTTTCTCTACAGCCTCACCTTCGGCGGGTTCTCGGGACTGGTCAGCTTCCTGACGATCTTCTTCTTCGACCAGTACCATCTGACCAAGGTGCAGGCCGGTGATCTGACGACCCTCGTTGTGGTCTTCGGCAGCTTCCTGCGGCCCGTTGGCGGGCTGCTTTCAGACCGGATTGGCGGCTATCGGATGCTGCTGGTTTTGCTCGCCGGGGCTGCAATCTCGCTCGGATGCGTCGCGACGCTGCCGTCTGTCACGGTTGCTGTGGCATTCCTCGTACTCACGATGGGGATGCTGGGGATGGGCAACGGGGCGGTGTTTCAACTGGTGCCGCAGCGCTTCCCGGAGCGTGTGGGCCTGATCACGGGGCTGGTTGGGGCTGCCGGAGGCGTGGGAGGCTTCCTGCTGCCGAATGTACTGGGCGGCTTGAAGGGTGTAACGGGAAGCTTCGGTCCCGGTTTAGGAATCTGCGCCCTGGCGATCGGGACAGGCGCCGCCGCACTGTTCCTGCTGGGTCCGGTTTGGCGACGAACGTGGCAGCAGGATTCGGCCTGGCGCGCCGGCCTGCTTCCGGCCACGACGAGCCAGCTTCAAACCCCAGCTCTCCAGGTCAGTGGATTCACTGAGCGGTAAACTGGCGCTGTGATGGTGACCGGACAAATCTCCAGAAGACTGCTGTTGGGCACCGCGCCACTGACGTTTTGCCGCACCGCTTTCTGTCTTCCCGCGACCGAGTTCTGGAACGTCTTGGAACCAGTCGAGTGGAGCCCGGCTGAAGTTCAAATCATCGCCACGAATTCACCGTGGGCGAGAAAGGTGCGGGCCGAAGCCCCACCCGATCCGGTTCAGCCGATGTCGGACTTCAACCGCGGGTACACTCGTGAAGCGCAGGCCGCTGAATCACGCGGCATCCGGAACGGGCCAGCCGAAAGCATTTCTGCCGCACCCCAGCGGACCCCAAAGGGCGGCGGACTGGCCTTCTACGGTGAAACGATCATCCGGTGGGAAAGCGCGCCACCGATCGCGTCCGTGATGAAGCTTCCCCTGCCGCCGGACCGCTACACCATCAGCGTCACCGGCTTGCCTGCACAGCTGCTGGCGTCCGTAGTGCCCTCGGGTCTGGCAGCGTTCGCCGGGACCAGCCTGAAATTCAGGAATCAGCCGGACCTGCCGCTTGAAACCTGCTCGCTGTCGGGTGACAAAAAGATGCTGCTGTTCTCGTTTCCGAAAACCCTGCAGCCCGCACCTTCAGCAGACGGCAATGCCGCCTTTACGATGAACTGCCGGGGCCTGATCCTCAAGACCACCTTTGACCTGAGGACCATGACTTACAAGGGCATGCTGGCCATCTGACAGGTTTTGGCCCGTCGCGTGCTGTGAGATAACGTACTCATGCCTTGTTTAATGCTCGTCGTCATGCTGGCGTTCCCCAGAGTCATTCTGGTGGCCATGTACTTCCTCACAACCCTGCTGAGCCGGGCCTACGGCAGCAACCTGCTGGTTCTGTTACTCGGCTTCCTGTTCCTGCCGATCACGACGATCGCGTATGCCTTGATGGTCAACCAGCACATAGCCCTGAGCGGGGCCAATCTCCTCATCCTGCTCGTCACCGTTCTGTTAGACCTCGGTTCGGGAGGCAGCGGTCTGCGCCGCCGCAGCTGACCCGCGTTACTTTCTAAAGATCAAAATATGCTGCCACGGTAAGACCTCCAGGGTTTTCTCAAACCGAAAGCCCTCCGGCTCCAACTCCGTCCGAACCTGCTTGACAGTCATCTTGTGCTCCGGACGAATCGGCACGGACGCATCCTCGCCGCGATACTCGATCAACACCAGCCGTCCACCCGGCTTCAGCCCCTCACGAATCCCGCGCAGCATCTTCTGCGGCTCCGAAACCTCGTGGTAAACATCCACCATGAGCACCAGATCCACTTCACCCTTCGGCAGCTTCGGATCCGCCACGTCGCCCAGAATGAGCCTCACATTCGAAAGCCCCCGCTCCCGCACATTCTTCCGCAGTTGTTCCAGCATGGATGGCTGGATATCCTCGCCATACACCACGCCCTGCGGACCGACCCGCTCGCCCAGACGCCCCGTGAAGTAGCCAACGCCGGCCCCCACATCCGCCACCGTCGAGCCCCTCTCGATCCCGATCGCGTCGAGAGCCTTGTCCGGCTCCTCTTCCTGCAACCGTTCCGGACGTACCAGCCAGTCCGCGCCGCCGGGCCCCATCACCTGCGCAAACTGGCGACCCGAGACCGGATGCACCCCCTGCGCCTGACCGCACTGGCAGACAAACCCCGCCAGCAGTAACGCTGTTACAAACCTGCCTTGCGCCATAATTCGTCCACCCTCGCTTTTACACTCGGTGTCATCTTCAGAACTTCCGGCCACTCCCGCGTGAACCCTTCACCCGGCCACTTGCGAGTCGCATCCACGCCCATCTTGCTCCCGTAATTCACCAGACGGCTCGCATGATCCAGCGAATCGATCGGTCCCATCGTGAACTGAATGTCTCGCTCCGGGTCGATGTTATTCAGCGCCCGCCACGCCACTTCGCTCACGTTCTGCACGTCGACATCCTCATCCACCACAACGATGCACTTGGTGAACATTGCCTGCCCCAGACCCCAAATCGCCGACATGACTTTCCGCGCATGACCCGGGTAGCTCTTCCGAATCGACACCAGCATGATGTTGTGGAAGATGCCCTCGGCCGGCATACACATGTCGCGAACTTCGGGCAACTGCAGGCGCATCAACGGAAGGAAAATCCGCTCGATCGCCTTGCCCATGTAGAAGTCCTCCATCGGCGGCGGACCCACGATCGTCGTCGCATAGATTGGATCCCGACGCTGCGTCATACACGTAACGTGGAACACCGGGTACTGATCCGCCAGCGAGTAGTAGCCGGTATGATCCCCAAACGGACCCTCCAGCCGCGACTCCGTCACATCCACGTACCCTTCCAGAACGATCTCCGCGTTCGCCGGAACCTCGATGTCGCAGGTCTGGCACTTCACCATCTCGACCGGACTCCCTCGCAGGAAACCGGCGATCATCATCTCGTCCAGATCCGGAGGCAGCGGCAGAATCGCCGAATACATCGTCGCCGGATCCGCCCCGATCGCGACCGCCACTTCCATCCGCGTCTGTCCCGCCGCCACGCGCCGGCGCTGGTGCTCCGCGCCCTGCTTGTGCGTCTGCCAGTGCATGCCCGTCGTGCGCTCGTCGTAGACCTGCATCCGGTACATGCCGCAGTTCCGCTTGCCCGTCTCCGGATTCTTCGTGAACACCATCGGCAGTGTGATGAACGGTCCGCCATCGTCCGGCCAGCAGGTCAGCACCGGCAGATCCTTGAGCGAGAATCCGTCATGCTTCACGACTTCCTGGCAGGCGCCCTTCGACACGATCTTCGGAAAGAACGCGCCCATCTCCGCCAGCTTCGGCAACATCTTGAGCTTGTTCAGCAAGCCTTCCGGCATGCGCATCTCCAGATACTCGCTGATCCGCTTTGCGACTTCATCCACCGACCCCACCTGCAGCGCGATCTCCATGCGCCGCATGCTTGCGAACGAGTTAACCAGCACCGGAATCTTCGAGCCTTTGGGGTTTTCGAACAGCAGCGCCGGACCTCCGCCCTTCACGGACCGGTCCGCGAACTCCGTGATCTGCAGCTTCGGATCCACCTCGAACGGAATTCGCTTTAGTTCCTTGTTCTTCTCAAGCGCGCTGATGAAATCGCGCAGGTCGTCATATGCCATAGGTAGCCGTTTACTATGATTGCAAGTTCGCCCTGAAGGAACTATGAATCGCACTGCATTAGTCACCGGAGCCAGCCGGGGTATCGGCAAAGCCTGCGCCCTCGATCTCGCCAAAGCCGGCAACAAAGTGGCGCTCGCGGCACGCCAGCTCGACAAACTTGAAGAAGTCGCGGCCGAGATCCGTGCGGCCGGAGGCGAAGCTTACGTGGTCGCCATCGACCTTGCCTCGCAGGACTCCATCAAAGCCGCGTTCGCAAAAACCGCCGCCGAATTCGGACGCATCGACATTCTCGTCAACAACGCGGGCATGACCAAGGACAACCTCGCCCTGAGGATGAAGGCCGACGACTGGAATATGGTTTTGCAGACCAACCTGACCGGAGCGTTCTTCTGTATCCAGCAGGTCATCTCGCCCATGATGAAAGAGCGTTGGGGCCGGATCATCAATATCGCGTCGGTCGTGGGCGAAGCCGGTAACCCGGGGCAGGCCAACTACGTAGCGTCGAAGGCGGGCTTGATCGGTCTTACGAAGTCGCTGGGGCAGGAACTCGCCTCCCGCAACATCACGGTGAACGCCGTAGCTCCCGGCTTCATCGAAACCGACATGACGCACGTTCTCAAGGACGAGCAAAAAGCCCGGATCACCCAGTCCATCCCAATGGGACGCATAGGAAACGCGAACGAAGTCGCCGCCGCTGTTACTTTCTTAGCCAGCGACCAGGCCAGCTACATCACCGGGAACGTGATCGACGTTAACGGTGGAATGTATATGAGGTAGGGGCGACCCTGCCACCGCTTTCACGGAGTGCCTTCTCGCTGGTTGGCACCGGTTTGCCTCGCCGGCTCGAGACAATCGCCATCACCGCCACGATCCCGTTCGCCACAACCACGGGCGCGGATTTCATCTGTAGCCCATAACCGATCCAAAGGCATGCTGCCACCGCCTGCACCCGCCGCAACTGCTCCGGCGCTTTGAAGAGGTACGACGCGGCGAACGCGGCCGTCGCAACCCACCCGATCCACTCCGTCACGAAACCACCATCGGAGTCGCATCCTCTGCCATCAAAAGCTGGGGCGATTGGTGGAATGTAAGCCGGTCCGTCCGCACCCGGTCCCATTCGTGGAGCGTCAGCCCGTATGAGCTGAAGAGCTCGCGAATCTGCATCGAATCCCAGTGCAGAATGTCTTCGAGTATCGGCACCAACACGCTTAGCGCGTTGCTGCTGAGCACCGTCCGCTTCGCGATCCGGGTCAGGTACTTGGCTTCCGACACAGCGATCGTGTAGCCTTCATATCCGTTGACGTGCTGCATCACGGATAAATCCGAACTGCCGTCGCCCATGTAGATTGTGTGATTCGGAGGCGTCTTCCCGGCTGCTTCAAGGCTCTGCAGCACGCGAACCTTGCCGAAGCCCGCCGCTACTCGCGAGATCGAAGCGATCTCACCCGTCCTCTCATCGAACTCCAGTTCCGTGCCAAATATGTGGTCCGGTTCCACAATCCCCTCCAGCGCCGACCGCACCACATCCTGAGGCGCGGCGGAGATCACGTTAAACGAGAACTGGGCGTGGCCCACTTGCCCGTTCAAAATGTCCACGAGCAGCCGCACATTCTCCTTCAATCGCACGCTCTTGCCTACCTCAATCAGGTGTTCGCGTCGTACTTTCCGGAACTCCGGATCGTGCCGCAGCAGATACGCCAGCTCAGCACCCTGCTGCACCAGACTGATCTTTGCCAGGCCGGCCACTTTATCATCGAAGTCCCTCACACCCAACAACTCGCTCAACGCCGACCCGGAATCGTTAAAACTCAGCGTCTGGTCGAAATCACTCGCCACCAGATACGCTTTCCTTCCTTCTGTTCGTTCTGACATGAATTCACTCCTTCTGTCTTCAAGTTGTAATATCAGGCGAAAACCGCCCAAAGATAAGCTCAACCGAGAGCCAGTGTCCGTGTATCTATCTCTATGATTGCCAGAACTGGCGTAAAGTCGCAGAAGCAGCCCGAATGTTGTAATATCAGCTTTGACATGGAACGGCAACCTCCCCGATATCAGCAGGTTAAAGAAGCACTGGAGGCGGCGATTCGAAAGGGTCGCTACCCTCCCGGAGCCCGCCTGCCCAGCGAAAGCGTGCTCGTCAAGCAATTTAAGACATCTCGAATCACCGTGGGGCGCGCCCTCCGCGAACTTCAGCGGGAAGGTTTGATTGAACGCCGCGCGGGTTCCGGGTCCTTCGTCCGGGGGACCCCTCCGGGCGACCCATCCTTGCTTTTTGGGCTGTTGATTCCCAACCTTGAGGAGACCGAGATCTTTCCGCCTATCCTCGAGGGGATGACCGCCATTTCCGGCGCACGCCCCCACGCCCTTCTGCGAGGCAGCACCGGGACGAATGCAGGCGTCGAAAAGGAAGCCCTGCTTCTCTGTGATCAGTACATCGCGCGAGGCGTCTCCGGCGTCTTTTTTGCACCCCTCGAACAAACGCCGCGCAAAGACGAAGTGAACCGCGACATCCTGACCGCTCTCGACGCCGCACTCATTCCCGTTGTACTTCTGGATCGCAGCGAACTCGATTACCCCAGGCAAAGCGCCCGCGATCTGGTCGGGATCGACAACCGACGGGCAGGCTATATTGCGGCCGCTCACCTGCTCAAAGTCGGTTGCGTCAGAATCGGGTTCGTAGCGCAGCCCAATTCAGCCTCAACAGTGGAAGGGAGATGTGCCGGATACCGCGAGGCCCTGTTTCGCCACGGGGCGTCCCTTGAGGTATCCAGAACTGTCCACCTCGATCCGACAGACTCTTCAGCCGTCAACCAGTTCCTGCGCGACTGGCGCCCCGACGCCTTCGTTTGCGCCAATGACCGTACCGCCGGGCAACTCATGCACACCCTGATCGCCCTCGGACGCAGTATCCCAACCGAGATCCGCCTGGTTGGGATCGACGACGTTCGCTACTCGAGTTTGCTCCCCGTGCCCCTCACAACAGTCCGCCAGCCGTGCCGCCAAATCGGCCAGGTAGCGATAGCCGCCATGCTTGAGCGCATCGCCCACCCGGAACTGGCTGCCCGCGAGTTGCTCCTCGGCTGCGAACTCGTAATTCGAAAATCCTG
>JAOAPO010000600.1 GCA_025462945.1 Bryobacterales bacterium | reverse complement strand
GGCATGGCGGCGTAGAGAACGCCGCCAACGTGCAGGATCGAGTTCCGGAAAGTTCCGGAGCCGCCGAAACCGCCCGCTGCCGGTGAATTCTCGGAACCTTCGCCACCAATGATCACTGGCGCGCCACCACGGCCGCCACCACCCGTGCCGGGCGTAACGCGGCTGACCCAGGAGAGAGTCAGGCTTTTAACGTTCGTCTGGTTGATTTGCTTCACGCTGCTGAAGCGCTTGCCGGAGTAGTCGCCGGAGTAGGTCGGCCAGGCGTCGGTCGACCCAAGGGGCTTGGTCAGGACGCTGGGATCGAGAGCCTGAGCGGTCAACAGGGCCGGGATCAGGCTGGCCGAGGCCGCGAGGATGAATTTCTTGATGGTCATTGAATCGTCACCAGGTAGGAAGTGATGTTGTGGATGTCGGCGTCGGTGTACTTCGAGAGCAGTTCCTTGTGCGCCTTCATGGGATCGTTGATTTCGACCTTAGGCACTTCGCCGTCACGGCGAAAGGTCTTCTGTGCACCGTTCTCGTCGGCCAGAGTCACGATGAAGTCGTCGATACGGACGAGGCGGCCGGTGGTTGCTTTGCCAGCGACAGTGACGGTGACCGTGGTGGGAGGAACGTTGAACGGAGAGGGACCGCCACGGCCGCCCCGACCACCGGCGTTGCCAGGCATGAGCCAGCCATTCTGGAGCGCTTTCGGGTCAGTGATCTTCGAAGCAATGCCTTTGAGGTCGCCGGTGACTGAGTGGCAGGAGCCACACATCTTCGCGAACGTCTGCTCCCCAACCTTCGGGTCCCCGACCACGATGCTGAGCGGGACCATGCGCGACACGTCGTAACCGCCGACCTTAAAGCTATGGATATAATCGGCCACGTCGCCGATCTGGTCGGGCGTCAGCTTGATGGCGGGCATTTCGCCCTGGCCGTTCAGAATGACCTTGCCGATGAGTTCGCCCC
This sequence comes from Bryobacterales bacterium, assembly GCA_025462945.1. GTDB lineage: Bacteria > Acidobacteriota > Terriglobia > Bryobacterales > Bryobacteraceae > BOG-234. Next base: position 6,942 of record JAOAPO010000600.1, on the reverse strand, counting down.
GCTTGTCGTTCAGAACCAGTTCGGAACGGAGCAGGTTGGGTCCGCCTTCACCACCTCGCGCGTCCGAGCCATGGCAGAAATTGCAGTTGACGCCGTAGATTGCCCGGCCACGATCAAGGACTGCCTGAGCGACCGGAGGCCGTTCGGGGTAGGCCGCCGGGCGGGCGGGCGGAGCGACCGCGCCTCGGCCACCACCCCGGCCTCCGGCTGGGGGAGCGGGAGCCTGTGCCGCGAGTGAGAGCGCCGCGACCAGAGCGGCAATCGTCAGGTTTTTCGTGGTCTGCAATGTGTAACCTCTGTGGAACATCAAAACTGCTTTAGTCTACCCTGGAGACGACTATTCGCATTCTCTGTTAATCCCACGATACAATCTGGCCAAGCCGTGGATTCGCGAGGGGCCGGGGGCTTGCGAGCGTACCCGCTGCACGCGCAGACCATTCCGCTCCGGCAAGGACGATGAACGACGTCATCATGCCGAACACCATTAATGAGACCGAGTACTGGAAGGGTCCGTACTCATTGGCGAACTTGCGGTTAAGCCAGGGCCAGGCAAACAGGAACAGATACTTGAGGGCCTCAATACCAACGCCGACCATAGTGGCCGCAGGGACCACGCACCGCACCGGGACGCGCCGGTTTGGCAACGCCCAGTACATCACTACGAGCGAAAGGATCGTGATCGGTACCGCGCCGAGCCGGAACACCGTGATCGACACCCATCCCGGTATAGCGCGAGCGCCGTACTCTCCCGCCACCACGGATTGGTTGACCGCGGTTAAGAGCACCGAGCCGAGCGCAAGTCCGCCGCAGACAACGATGAGGCCAAAGCTTAACAACTGGTTCTTTAAATAGCTGCGGTTTTTCGGGACGCCCCAGGCGCGGTTGAGCGCGACCTCCAACGGCTCGAAAATTCCGTTTGCGGTGAACAATAAGAGGATTACTGAGGTCGCCTGAAACCGCTGATGGTTTACTTTGGTTAGATTTCGGATGATAAATGCGCCGAGGTCATCGGGGAAATAGTCGCCGAGAGCCAGGACGAGGGCGCGTTCCGCAGCAGGGAAGTGGAGGACATCCCGCAGCAGCGTGAGCATGACGATCAGGAAGGGGAAAAAGCTGAGCAGGACGCTGGCAGCAATGGCGAGCGCGTAGACATGGACTTCCGTCTGGGACAGGTATTTGATCGTTGGACGCCAGCGGTGAACACGCCCGTCCACAGAGAGGACGAGCGTGGCGGGGTCTGGACTGTCAACGATCGAGCTCACGTGGTTGATGGGTAGACGAAGCCAAATGTGATTTGGTTCCTGTTCCATGGTATTCGCGTTACTCTCAAAAATTGAAAATATCTCCCGATGCTCGCGCGCGTTTGCAGTTACTGGGCGCGGCTTTGTTGTTTTCGACCGGCGGCACGGCTATCAAGGCGTGTTCGCTGGGTCCCTGGCAGGTGGCAAGTTTTCGCTCGGGCGTGGCGGCGCTGGCATTGCTGGCGTGCCTGCCGGAGACAAGGCGGGGCTGGACATGGCGCGCCGGGCTCACGGGCATCGCCTACGCCGCGACGCTGGTGACCTTCGTTTTGGCAAACAAGCTCGGTCCGGCCGCGAACGCGATTTTTCTGCAGTCGACCGCTCCGCTTTACCTGCTGGTGCTGGCGCCGCTCGTGCTGCGGGAGCGGATCGCGCGCAAAGACCTGGTGGTGTTTGGGTTCGTGGCGTTGGGTGCCGCCGTGCTGATGACCGGCAGCGAAACGGGTAAGGGATCGAGAGCGGGCGATCTTACTGCCCTCTTCTCGGGCTTCGCGTATGCGCTGACGCTGCTGGGACTCCGCTGGCTGGGTAAGCGCGGCGGCTCAGGCGGGACGGCGGAAGCCAGCGTGACGGTCGGGAACCTGTTCGCTTTCGGTGCCTGCCTGCCGATGGCGCTTCAGGGCTTCTCCATGGGTGGAAGGGATCTGGCGATCCTGCTCTACCTGGGCATCTTCCAGATCGGTCTGGCCTATGCGCTGCTGGTGAAGTCGGTCCGTAGACTGCCAGCCGTGCAGGTTGCGACATTATTGCTGGCTGAACCGGTTTTTAATCCGGTTTGGGCCTGGGTCTTTCAGGGCGAACGGCCAGGACTGCGCGTTTTGGCTGGCGGCGCGGCAATCCTGACCGGAGCGTTCCTGGGTTCTATCCCTTCGGCTGCAGATCGCTCGGTTCCTTCTCCACAACCACCGTGAACTTGGCTGCCATGGCGGCGATGGCTCCGACTGCGGCGAGCACAGGGGCGAAGATCGCTCCAATGGCGGCCACGGTGACGGGAATCTCGATGTAGGTGTTCCCGTGTTCATCCTTGATGATGATCCGGCGAACATTGCCCTCGTGGATCAAATCTCTGACCTTGTTGGTGAGATCGTTGCCGAGGACACGGACCTCTTCAACGATGGAATCGAACTTCGACATTAGAACGCTCCTTTGACGACTCGTAACGGCAAGGTGACCAGTGCCCATACGGCTGCAAGCACGCCTCCCACCGCGATTCCGACGATCCGGAAAGGAAGAAGCAGCAGCCAGATGAATGGATACAGAACCAGGGCAAGCAGCGCCAGGGGCCAGCACAGAACCAACAAAATGCACCAGAGCAGAAACTTGAGCATCGCACTCGAAGGTACGAGTGCGATGCTGTGAAAGTTCAGGCAGTGCGTTAGAATTGGATCACGTGCACCCGTAGCTCAGCTGGATAGAGCGATTGCCTCCGGAGCAATAGGTCGCAGGTTCGACTCCTGCCGGGTGTACCATTCTTTTCAATCACTTCCATTCTCTCCTTCCAGCGATTCGGGTTCACTTGGGTTCGAAATGCTTTTGGCCTTCGTCAACTGCTCCGACTGATTGAGGTTCAGAACTCCCGGTCCGCTCGCGCATTCAGGGTCACCCTCGTTGATCGTACAGACTTCAGCGCTGTCTCGCAGTTTCCTATCGAAGGCTTCCAGTGGCAAACTTAAGACTCTCCGAAATGCTCTGCGTGTAGACATCGATCGACATCTGGGCAGTTGAGTGGCGCATCTGAGACTGTTGATCCTTAACTGTGCCGACACCGTGAAAGTGGGTGGCAAAGGTTCTCCGTAGACATTGGAAAGTGAGCCCCTCTATTCCGACTTGCTCTGCGGCCGGGCGCAACACGTCGCCCTTCAGGTAATTTTGTGAGTTTATTGGCTTGTTCACGCGAGATGGGAAGATGAGTGCGTCACGGTCGGGCCAGCCACTCGCCTCATACCAGCAGATCTGCGACTGACGAGTCGGGCACGGCTACCGCTGCCTCGCTGGATTTAGTCTTCGGCGATCCGAGCTGGCCACGGAATAAGGACGCATCGACCTGCAGCGTTGCGCCATGAAGGCTCTTCCATCGAAGAGCGAATAACTCGCCGTGACGGAATGCACACAGAACGAAGAGGCGGAAGATCAGGTGGTCCCTGCCCCGGAGAACGCTAAACATCTTGTGGTACTCGCCGAAGGTGAGGAATCGTTTGCAGGTACCCCGAGTCGGTGGAAGCGAGAGTTTCCGGGCGGGATTTTTGACTATAAACTCTTGCTCTACCGCTTCGTCGAGAACTGCTTTGGTCCAAGTGCGGACCTTCTTGACGAGAGACTTCGAGTAAACGAGTAAACGAGCGCGAGGGAGTTGAGGTGGGTTTGGAGTTCGAAGCGCTTGATCTCATCCAACGGCTTTGCTCCGAACTTCTCCAGAACGTGCTTGGTGAAGACTATTTCGATAACTGCGCGTGTGGATTGACGCCAACGCACTTCAAGCGGCAGAAATCGCTCATTCCAGAACTGGCGCAGCGTCATGGTGGCATCTGGAGGAGCATGCCCCTCGGTCATTTCGCGATCGATGATCGCTTTAAGTTTCTTCTCCGCCTCCCACTTCTTCAGTCGCAAACTTCGGGCCGAGCGAAACTTTGCGGTGCTTCCGGATCCCATACCCGTCGCTGGTGCGGGAGTAAACGTAAAAGTGCCCCCTCCAGACCTTCGTCTTCTTTCCTGTTTCGACCACTCGGCCGTTTTGGTTCCGATCGCGCGCCACGCGTTACCCCTGAGCAACTTCCGCTGAACCGCGTAGGAACTCTTCCACATCTTCGGCCCGGAAACGAAGAAGCTTTCCGACCTTGACGGCTCGTAGTCTGGGTTCCTTTCGTGTGGCATGGTCCCGGACCCAACCCGATGACACGCCCAGCCACTTCGCCACGTCCGATGGACCCAGCAAGCGCTGAACGCTGATCTTCTCCGCTGAAATTCGAAGCTCCCGATCAAATTGCACGAAATGTCTCCTCAACTACTAAGAAGGCTTTTTGCGAAGAAAATCCGACAACAATTTTTCATGTGCCTTGTTGTGTGGTGGAAAACTCTGTGAATCCCGGAGAAAGTTTTCGACCCTTTCGGGGCGGACATCCTTATTGACTTCCTGTAGCTTGTTCCTGAGGTATACCTGTAGTCGTCGGTCGGCGTCTGTGGAAAACACGAATCACAGGTGGCGCGCCTCGCGGCGCTGAGAACCACGGCCTCGCCGTCCAACCGAGTTTTGGGACGAAGCGCACACCCGCTTCCAAAAAACTTTGTCAGATTTTTTTTAAAAACGCCGTCTTAGGCTAGCTAGCTTTATGACGCCTGGCGTAGTTGAGAATGGGCGCTGAATCGGCGCGGGAATGTTGCACATTCCCAAATCTGGAGGCAACGAACTGCGCCGGGCCGGCTCCCTCGTTCCTTACCAAGGCAATCGGCTACGTCGAACTTACGGCAGATGGATCAGTAAAACATCCTGGTTAGGTACCACAACGCCGCTCGTTGTGACTGACGCGTAAGCTCCCATGAAGCCGGAGCTGGCACCCATGACGTCGCTGGCAAGAACGTCGTAGTCACCCAGATACAGAGGGTTGATCAGGAGATCGGCACCGTGGAAAGGTGCCCATGCTGGAGTAGCTGCGAGTAAGTTCGTCCAGGTCGTGCCGCCGTCTTTGGACACCCCGCACGATCGCCGAATGAGGAAATTCACGGGGTCGGCGCGTCGATCATACCAGCAGACTCCGACAGCGCCCGTTTTGTCCACGGCAACACCGGGCTGAAACTGATCCGTCCCACGACCGTTGGGCAGCGCCGTCGGATTATCGTTCACACGAACCGGAGGCGACCACGTGCGGCCTCCATCGATTGAACGGCTCAACAAAATGTCAGAGTAACCGTACGTTCCGTTGCCGCTTTGCAGGTCCCGGACCCGAAGGTTCCGTCCGTCGTTCCAGGTCAGATAGAGGTACCCATTGCTCGCGCCGGGAGAGCGATCTATCGCCAAACTGGGGAATTCATTATTTCGAATTCCTCCCTGAAGGGAACCGACACCGACTCCGCTTCCGGCTGGCGCCACGACAGCAGCTCTGACGTACCTATCAAAGCTTGCGGCCTGGTCGAAAGACCGCGCGACCCGCAGCTCGCGGAATGATGCGGCGGTCCCTGACGGGTATGCCTCCCAAGCGACAAACACGGTTCCGTGCGGGTCGACGGCCACCTGAGAGCCCTGTACGAGCGGAAAGGCCGGCCGTACATTACAGCTTTCGTCGAGAACCAACGGTGCACTCCAGGTGGCACCTCCGTCTAATGAGCGCACAAGTTCGATGGCGACCCGCGGATTAGGTGTATTCGGCGAGGCAAAACCGCATACCGATCCCGACTGATCGAAGTCCGTGTAAGTTACGAACAAGCGATTCGGATTCGCAGGATCGACAGCGCTCCAGGGCTTGTCGAGAAAGTGAGTAGCGCCTGGTTTAGAAACGGCGGCGATGGGATCTTCCCAGCTGGCCCCGCTGTCTGTTGATTTCGAAAGCCCCACGGCGGCGATGAGTTCAAGAGGCGAAACGGTGCCGGTCCGAAAGATCTGAGTGTAGTAGAACGTGTTGCGGTCGGAGCAGCTAACGGTCGGGTCCCCCGCGAGCAAATTCACCGGATTCGGTCCTGGATTCACAAAGCCGATATCCCGGAACGACAGACCTCCATTGGTGGAGAAGGCGGATCCACTGAGGCTGAGTCCTCCAGAGCCGAACAGTGTAGTTTCGGATATGCTGCCTGAATCGTTGAAACCAACGACAACGCTGTTCCCGCACCAGCTGGTAGAAGTCTCGCTTTGTGTAAAGCCTCCCACTACGGAGAAAAGAGAGTCCGCGAGGGGATTGGACACGCGTGTGGGATCGGGTAAAGCCGAGACGGCCCTTGCCGCTGCGGCTCGAGATCGGATGCTCACAATCGAAGCATCGGCGGGGGGAGCTTCGGCAGGATAAGGTCCAACGGCGGGAGCCTCGCTCAAGCCTCGCACCGCCTCTTCGAAGGTATTCGCCAGTTGCAGGAGATTCTGCGCACCGCCGGACATTGCTCCGCGCTGACTGTCGGGGATCCGACTTAGCACGTCTTTGACTTGAGCCAATTGGGCCTGAATGTTTGCGAGCCGGTCAGGATCGATGCCGGACTGTGCCTGCAGAGTTCCGGCGGCGCATACCAGTAAAATGCCCGTCGTGGCACTGGATAATCTACCTACTGTCATTAGTGTTCTCCTTCTTGCGGTTTTTTCTGCCGTTTGCATCAACCTCCGGCCCGCGGAAGCTGCCTGTCCTGTAGAGCGGCTTATCCCGTATTTCGTTTCGCGGCTCGCTGTTTTTCCAATCCGGGGTTATTCGTGCACCGTATCCGATTGGATCCCTGTCGCTTTGGATCTTTCTTTGCTGATTGGCTCAGAGCGACACGCAGAAGCGGCCTAACGGGAATGTCTTGTTCACGCGTTCAAGTCTATCCTTCACAATGACAATCTGCGGTTGCTATGCTCCACCCGACTGCTGTATTTGGCACTGCGGAACGCAGCGAACAAGTGGGGACGGTGCAGCACTGGAAGCAGATGCTGAGCTAACTGGACATGACGTGCAGCGGACCGCATCCG
>JAOAPO010000599.1 GCA_025462945.1 Bryobacterales bacterium | reverse complement strand
GTGAACAAAAGAAGCCGCATCGGATGCCAGCCAGACGTAGGCGTTCGCGATGTCGGCAGGTTCGCCCATCCGGCCCAGCGGCGTGTGCTGCTTCATGCCTTCCAGAACTTTCTCAGGCATGGAACGGACCATGTCGGTCGCGATGAAGCCGGGCGTCACCGCATTCACGCGGATTCCAAACTTGCCCAGTTCTCTGGCCCACGTCTTCGTCATGCCGATTACTGCGGCCTTCGACGCGACATAGTTCGTCTGCCCGAAATTTCCGTAGAGACCCACAACGCTCGAGGCGTTCAGAATGACCCCCGACATCTGCGCGATCATGACCGGAGCCACGGCGCGAGTGCAGGCAAAAACCCCCTTCAGGTTGACCGCGATCACCGAATCGAAGGCCTCGTCGGACATCATGCCCGCCACCGCACCATCTTTCGTCTTGACGAGTTGGGCGTCGCGGAGAATGCCGGCATTATTCACCAGCACGTCGATTCGGCCCCAGCGCGCAACGACGGCGTCAGTGGCCGCCTGGATGGACGCGGAATCGGTGACGTCCACGTGCCGCCAATCGAACGACTGCCCCGCATACGTATTGAGAACGTCCCAGATCGAAACCTGGCAGCCTTCCGCGAGGAATCGTTCCGCGGTGGCGCGTCCGATCCCCGAAGCGCCGCCAGTCACGACGACTACTTTGCCCTGCAGTCCGGTATCGATCATCCTGATTACCGGCCGTAAACGTAACGACCGCGCCGAGGGTCCGCCGCACCGTGCAGCACCCCGCCGCTGATCTGGATGACCACCGGCGCCGACCCATTGCTCCACGGACCGGAGATATTGACCTTGTGGCCAAGCTTTGTGAGCGCAGCCATGGTTTCACTCGGGATGCGGCTCTCCACGTTGACCTTGCCGGGGATGAATTCGTGGTTCGCGAATGTAGCGTAGAAGTGTTCGCTCTGGAAGCGAGGCGCTTCAGCTGCGGCCTGGGGCGTCATACCGAAGTCGATCATGTTCAACAGCACCTGCAGCATCGCCTGATCCTGGTTGTCGCCACCGGGGGTCGACATCGCGAAGATGGGCTTGCCGTCTTTCAGCACCATGGTGGGGCTAAGCGTGACGCGGGGACGTTTGCCGCCAGCCAGAGAGTTCGCATGGCCTGGCGTGTTGACCAGCATGCACTGAAGGCGGGTACCGAGCGGGATGCCGGTATCGCCGGCGATGACCGACGGCAGCCACGCGCCGCTCGGAGTCGCCGCGAAAACGTTGCCCTGCGAATCCACCGCATCCACACAAGTGGTATCGGCTACCCCCGCGGTGGGAACCTGCGTCTGGACCATGTTCATGGGTCCACCGAAGGTGCCCGGGCGGCTCTCCATCGATGCCTGCGCTATGTCGATTTGCTTGCGCCGCTCCGCCGCGTAGTCCTTCGAGAGAAGCGTCTGCTCAGGGATGGTGGAGAACTTCGGGTCGCCATAGTAGCGGTCACGATCGGCGAAGGCGAGCTTCACAGCCTCGATGACCGTATGCAGATACTGGGGCGAATTGTGGCCCATGGCTTTCAGGTCGTAGCCTTCGAGGATATTGAGGGCCTGCAGCATGACCGGTCCCTGCGACCAAAAGCCGGGTTTCTGGATTTCGTAGCCGCGGTAAGTGGTGGTGCGCGGCGTGTCCACTTCGGCATGAAAGGCGGCCATATCGTTGTAGCGGATCAGGCCCCCATTCTTCTCTGAAAAGTCCGCGATCTGCTTCGCAATGGGTCCGCGATAGAAGTAGTTCCGGACGGCTTCGATCTTCGCCACGCGATTGCCCCTCACCTTCTTCTCAGCCGTTACCAGCTGTTCCAGAGTCCGCGCGAGTGACGGCTCAGAGAAGATCTCCCCGGGCGCCGGTACAGTGCCGTGGGGCTGGAAGAACTTCATAGACACCGGCCACAACTCCAGATAGGGCTGGCTGGTCTTGATGTAGGTAGAAAGGATCTCCGGGGTCGGGAAGCCTCGGGTATACCCGAGGGCCGGGGCCGAGACTTGCGCGAACGTCATGGTCCCATACTTCTGCAGGGCCACCATCAGGCCATCGAAGGCGCCCGGAACCGTGGCGGCGAGGATGCCGTTGGCCGGAATCGGCGGCATGTCCTTCACCGTTTCGAAGACCTCGGGTTTGCGGGCGCGGAAGAACTCGGGGGTGGCCAGCGCCGGTGCAGTACCTACGCCTGAGATCACGACAACGGGCTTGTCCTTCATCTTGATCAGCAGCGGCATTTCACCGCCGATGCCGAAATGGTCCATCTCAGTGACGGCGGCCGCGAGTACCGAAGCGACACCGGCATCCACCGCGTTGCCACCTTTTTCCAAAATCTGAACGCCCGCGGCGACTTCCAGATTATTTCCGGCTCCGATCATGTATTGCGTGCCGCGCACAGCCGGGAACATTGTCGCCGGATTCTGCGCAACGAGCACTGCGCCCGCAAACAGCACGGCGCTCACGGCCGCAGCTACCTTGAATCGTGTCGAAAGCATATGAGCTATTGTACGCGCGATACTGGTTCCTTATGCGCTTCGCAGCTTTCCGCCAAAACGGCGTCAACGGACTCGCCGCTCGCTCTGAGAACGGCACCTTCAGGGGCCTTCTCTCCACGGACCCGCAGTACCCTGGCGAGCTTTCCGAGCTTCTCGTGAGGGGTGGCAGCGCGCTGGCCGATGCGAATACCGCGCTTCTCGGCGGGGCCACTGTTGACCTCGATGCGGTCGACTTCCGTCCGCCCGTGGAACGTGCAGGCAAGTTCATCTGTGTGGGCCATAACTACGTCGACCATGCTCTGGAAGGCGGGCATAAGCCGCCCACGTATCCCGTACTGTTTGCTCGTTTTGCATCCAGCCTGACGGGCCATCTGCAGCCGTTGGTGAGTCCTTCCGTTTCCACCGAATTCGACTACGAGGGTGAACTGGTCGCGTTCGTGGGCAAAGGCGGCCGTAACATCACCAGAGAGAACGCGCTTGAGCACATCGCCGGCTACTCGATTTTCAACGATGGCTCCGTTCGCGATTACCAGTACAAGACGCAGCAGTGGACGGTCGGGAAGAACTTCGACAACACAGGCGGCTTCGGACCCTGGTTCGTGTCGGCCGATGAGCTGCCCGCAGGTGCGCGAGGTCTGAAGCTGGAGACCCGCCTGAACGGGAACGTTATGCAGAGCGCCTCCACGGTGGATATGATCTTCACCATTCAGGACCTGGTGGCAATCATCAGCGAAGTGATGACTCTGTTGCCTGGTGACGTTCTGATTACGGGGACTCCGTCGGGCGTCGGCAAGGCTCGCAAGCCGCCAGTGTTTATGAAGGCTGGCGACGTGTGTGAGATTGAAATCGAGGGTATCGGGGTTCTGCGGAATCCAGTCGTTTAAATACCGCCTATCGCCACGGCGCGAACAGCATCGTGCTGAAGTACCGCTCCATTCGGTCCGGAAACACGGTCACGATATCTGGTTCGCCGCCCAAATGCTCCGCCGCCATCACGGCCGCTGCGTAGTTCAGGCCGGAACTGGGACCCACGGGAAAGCCACGGTTGATCAGCAGCCGCGTCGTTTCGATGGCCTTCTCTTGCGGAACCTCGATGGTCAGGAGTCCCGGGTAATCGGCGGGCTTGAATAGCTTCGACAGGCCATCGATCACACCCGGAATCTGGCTGGAGAAGCTGCAGCATTCGGCGTCGAGCTCTTCGGATATGGCTACCGGCCGCGCCAGAACAGGGCGCAGGCCAGGTGACCGTTTACGCAGCCCCGCATAGAGCCCGGCAAGCGTCCCGCCCGTCCCCACTCCGCTGACCACCGCATCGAAGCGGACGTCCGGCTGGGCCTGTTCGATCTCACCTGCCGTGTGAATCTGGTGTGCGGCGGTGTTATCCGGGTTGGCGAACTGCCCGGGCAGGAAAGCTCCGAGCTCCGCCCCCAGGCGCTCGGCTTCGGCGATCGATCCAGCGACGCCCGCTGCGTTTGGCGTGAACCGAACTTCCGCCCCGAAAGCGCGAATCATCAGAACCCGCTCATTGCTGACGCCTTCCGGCATGACGGCGATAAAACGCAAACCGAGCTGCGCACAAGCAAGCGCGAAGGCAATGCTGGTGGACCCGCTCGACGCCTCAATCACGATCTGCCCTGGCACCACGAGCCCCGTGCGTTGCGCGCTTTGCAGGATGTGGCTCGCGATCCGGTCCTTCGTTGACCCGCTCGGGTTCAGGTATTCCAGCTTGCACCAGACTCTGGGCGCGTCTGGTGACAACCGAACCTCAATCAGCGGGGTACCTGCAACGTTTAAAAAAGCACTTTTCATTGGCGCTGAACTGTATACTTAAGGCGAATCGCGTGGGCTAAACTACCGTGCTGCTCAGGATCATTTGCTTCTTAATGGTGTCAGCGCTTGTCCACGCGCAGACGTACCTCACTGGCCTGTTAACCGCCAATCCTGCACTCCCTTTAAATTCTAGATCCACCACCTGGATTGGCTACCCTGACAGTCTGCAGGCCGATGCGGTCGGCAATATCTACTTCACCAGCCTGCATTGCGTGTTCAAGCTGACGGCGGAAGGATTGCTGATCCGTGTCGCCGGCACCGGCCGGAAGGGCGTTTCAGGAGACGGCGGTCCAGCTACGGCAGCACGTCTATTCAGTCCCGCTGGAGTTGCGATCGACCGTAATGGCACCGTCTACGTGGCCGACAGCGGCAACAATCGGGTTCGGCGGATCACGGCCGACGGAATCATCACCACTATTGCGGGATCGGGTAGCGCCGGTTTCGACGGTGACAACGGCCCTGCCGTAACGGCAAAGTTGGATCAACCGGTGGCCGTTGCGGCAGATACCAACGGCCAGTTATACGTTCTGGATCTGGGCAATAACCGTGTGCGTGTCGTGTCTCCCGACGGCGTGATCCACTCGTTTGCCGGCAATGGCACTATCGGCGACGCGGGCGACGGAGGCCCGGCCGGGTCCGCCAGCCTGGTGTATCCGACAGGTATGGCGCTCAGCCCAGGCGGAGACCTCTTTCTGGCCGATGCCGGCAATCACCGGATTCGGCGCATCTCGCGAGGGATCATAACGACGGTCGCCGGGAACGGATCGCGCGGGTTCGATGGCGATGGTGGACCCGCCGCGGACGCGTCACTGAACTTTCCTGACGGCGTGAAGGTAGACGCGGCGGGAAACATCTACATCTCCGATAGTGAGAACGCGCGAGTCCGCAAGGTCACTCCAGCCGGGGTTATCACGACTCTCGCGGGCAGCGGGACGCAAGGTTACGGCGGAGATGGCGGTATTGCAGCGGAGGCCGATTTGAACTTTCCGAATGACGTGGCGGTGGATGGGCGAGGCACAGTCTACATTGCGGACAGCGCTAACGGCCGGATTCGCGCTGTGTCCGCTTCGGGTGGAATCGCCACGGTTGCGGGAACCAGTGCGGGTCCCGCGATTGGGAGCGTGGATGCACTGGCCGTCGGTCCCACGGGCAAAATTTACTACGCCGATTCGTTCAGGGATCAAGTCTATGCGGTCGCGAGTGACGGAACCCTGCAACTGGTGGCGGGCAGCGGTACTCGAGGTTTCGAGGGTGATCAGGGTCTGGCCACCAATGCTCAGCTGAATCTGCCGCTCGGTCTGGCAGTGGACCCGGGCGGCAATCTGTTCATCTCCGATTCGGGCAATCAGCGAATCCGGAAAGTGGCGCCGGGCGGTACCATCACCACGGTCGCTGGAACGGGCGTAGCAGATTTCGGTGGCGATGGCGGAGCGGCCACCGCAGCAACCCTGAACTACCCCGGCGGCCTCGCCGTGGACAACGCTGGAAATCTGTTGGTAGCCGATTCGGGCAACCACCGCGTACGGCGGATTACGCCGAACGGCACTATATCCACAATGGCAGGCAGAGGCATTGCCGATTATGCGGGAGACAACGGTCCGGCGACGAGCGCAGCGCTGAACCTTCCAGGGTCGGTAGCCGTCGATGGCAGCGGGAATGTTTACGTTGCCGATGAGCTCAACGGGCGCATTCGGCGTGTCTCCACGGCAGGGGTCATTTCGACGATTGCCAGTCGGCTGGATTCGCCAGGCGGAGTTGCCGTTGATCAGAACGGGAACGTCTTTCTGGCGGACACGATGAAGCACGTCATCCGGCGAATCGGCGCAGATGGCACAGCAGCGATCATCGCCGGCAGCGGACAGGAGGGCAACTCGGGTGACGGCGTTCCCGCTACTCTCGCCCAGTTCAGCCGCCCCGCCGCAATGGTTGTGGACAGAGCAGGGCAACTGATTGTGGCCGATTCCGGCAATACGGCGATACGCTCACTGCAGGTTTCGCCTCAGTCGGTGGTCGTAGCGGCTCTAGCCGATGCCGCGAGCGGCAACTCCGGCGCGATTTCCCCAGGCAAAATCGTCGTGATTTATGGAGCCGGTCTGGGACCCGACCAACTCGTTCTCTTTCCCGGCACACTGAGCAGCGTGCCTAAACAGGTGGCGGGCACGTCCGTCGCGTTCAACGGCATCTCCGCGCCGGTCATCTACACGTCGGCTACTCAGGCAGCGGCGATCGTACCTTACGGCCTTTCGGGCTCAGCGGCAGAGGTGACGGTCTCCTTCGGGGGGCGGACTTCCCTGCCCGTTCTTCTCCCGGTGGCCGCCAGTTCGCCGGGCCTGTTCACGGCCAACAGCAGCGGCACTGGTCAGGCGGCCGCGATCAACGTTTCTTCGGGCACGCTGAACAGCGCTGTCGCCCCGGTCCGGGCCGGGGAGTACATCGCGTTGTACGCGACCGGCGAGGGAGAGACGACGACTCCTGCAGATGGTAAACTGGCGGGCTTGCCCCTGCCACTTCCACTCCAGCCCTTAGCGGTGACCGTCGGCGGAGTTCCCGCCGTGGTTCAGTACGCCGGCGGAGTATTCGGCACAGTTGCCGGGCTGATGCAGATCAACGTCCTGGTGCCGGCGGGCACTCCAACCAGCGGCTACGTTCCTGTGGTGCTGAAGTCGGGCGGCATCGATTCCCCGGCCGGCGTTTGGATCTCGGTAGCCGCCAGGTGAACTTTGTTGTGCCGCGGCGCTGGCGGCCGTGGCTCATCTCATTCGGGCTGATCCTGCTCAACGCTTATATCTGCCGGGAGTTGTTCTTCGCGGAGTTCCTGAACAACCTCGATTCAAACGAAGGTGCCTTTACTGCTATTGCGCGCTTCTATCGAGAACACCCTTTCGAGCGCTGGTACCCGTGGTTCAACGCAGGCATGCCGATTGAGAACGCGTACCAGCCTTTGTTCCCGGCGCTGGCTGCACTTTTGTCGGGTATCACAGGTCTGAAGCCAGTTCGCTCCGTCCACTTGCTCCTGGCACTGGTCTATTGCTTTGGCCCGGTGTCGCTGTTCTGGTTCGTTTGGGACTGGTCGAAGTCGTGGGTGATGAGTGCTGCCGCGGCTTTGGGCTACTCGCTGCTGTCTCCGGCTGAACTCTTCATCCCGGCACTGCGCCTGAACAATGCGGGCTTTTGGGGTCCGCTTCGGCTGTACAACATCGTCCATTACGCCGAGGATCCCCACAACCTCGCCCTGACGCTGCTGCCAATGGCTTTGTTTTTTCTCCGGCGCGCTATCGTGAGCCGGACGCCGGGCAGCATCATCGGCGCCATCGTTCTCTCGGCCTCCGTGGTGGCAACGAATGCCTTCGGGGGGATTGATCTCGCCATCGGAGGGCTGGCCCTCATGCTGGCTCTGGGCGGGGGCTTCTGGACTATTGCCGGTATCGGTCTCGCCTCGTACTTTTGGCTTTCGCCATGGCTTCCGCCGTCGCTCATCAACCTGATTCGGCATGATCAGTGGGGCGAGGGTGGCCAACTGCAGCGAACCTGGCTGACGCCGCTCGTCGCGATTGCCTGCTTCATTCTGATCGTGTGGCTGACGCGCCGGCTGACCTCAACGATCGAGCGCTTCGCCATCTACTTCGCTTACTGGCTCTGTCTGATCCCGATCGGCTTCTTCGCGTACAAGATCACGCTGGTGCCGCAGGGCGGTCGGTACCAAATCGAGATGGAATTGGCGGTGTGCCTCCTGATCGGGCTACTGTTCGCCCGAATGGTACGTCACACTCCGAAGTGGGCCGGATACGCGCTTTTTGCGGTTGCCCTCGTTCTGAGTGTCCGGCAGACCGTCCATTTCCGGCGCTTCGCACGCGGTCTCATCGTCCCGATCGATATCACCAAAACCATCGAATATAAGACGTGCGCGTGGCTGGACAGGAATCTGAAGGGTCAGCGAGCCATGGTTTCGGGCGATACCGAATACGTCTGCAACATCGTCTCGGACAACCCGCAGCTCAGTTCCGGCCATGAGCCGTCCGCGCCCAACTGGATGCAGCGCGTGGCGGTCTACGGCATCTACACGGGCACGCCGGACGGCAAGGCCGACGCAGAAATCTCGACTCACTGGCTGAAAGCTTTCGCGACGCAGGCGATTACCGTGCCGGGTCCAAAGAGCCACGAGTTCTACCACCCAGTTGTCCATCCGGAGCGCTTCGACGGCGTTCTGCCCGTTCTGTGGCACGAGGAAGACGATACGATCTACGCCGTTCCGCAGCGTTCTCACTCTCTCGCGAGAGTAGTGCCGAAGCAGGCGATTGTCAGTCGCGCGCCCCTCCATGGCCTCGACATCGACCCTCTGCGCCCGTTTGTCAGCGCTTTGGAGAACTCGGACCTACCGCTGGCAGAAGTACAGTGGGATGGCTTGTCGCGCGGGGTCATTCGCGCGGCGATGCAGCCAAGCCAGGTGGTCTCGCTGGCGATCAATCATGCCCCGGGCTGGCGAGCAAAAGTCGTGGGCCGTGACGTGCCCGTCACGAAGGATCCGCTCGGCCTGATCGTGATTGCTCCCGGCTGTGACGGCCCCTGCGAGATCCGCGTTGAGTACGGCGTGACGCTCGAAGCGTGGTTGTGCCGCGTGGCGAGTGCGCTCGTTACGCTCGGAATGTGCCTTCTTTTAGTGCCCGGTATTTCCGCAGCAGTTCGTAAAGAACCACTCCGCCAGCCGTAGCCACGTTGAGGGAATGCTTTGCCCCTAACATCGGAATCCGGACATGCGTATCGGCCAGTGACGCGAGCGCCGGAGTCAGCCCATCCGTTTCGTGGCCGAAGAGGACACAGACCGGAAAGCGCGGTGTCCAGTCGAAGAGATCCACGGCATGCACGGTCGTTTCAATCGCAGCGATCTCGTATCCGGCTTCGCGCATTGCCTTCACGGCGGCAGCGGGCTCGCGCGTATGCTCCCACGCAACAGTGTCTTCCGCGCCCAAAGCGGTTTTGGAAATCATGTTCTGCGGAGGGTAACCGGTGATGCCGGCGAGAACAAGCTTCTCCAGCCCCGCAGCGTCCGCCGTCCGAAAGAATGCTCCCACGTTGTACAGGCTGCGGACGTTCTCCAGCAGAACCCTGGCGGGCAAAGGGCGTATCGACTCGTAAGCGATTCCTGCTGTAGTGACTCGAAAGGGAGTACGGCTATCCACCTCCCGACCATACCCCACCTGTTCACACCCAACAGGAAACGCTAAACTGGAGAGATTCTACACATGCTGTCCATTGTCGTCCCCGTCCATAACGAAGAACGTTCGATTCTTCCGCTCTACGATCGCCTGACCGCTGTCTTGAGCGCGACGGGTCGGACCTACGAAATCATCTTCATCGACGACGCATCCAGTGATCGCAGCCTGGAGCTGTTGTCAAACCTTGCACTGACGGACGGCGCACTGAAAGTGATCCGCCTTCGCCGCAACTTCGGGCAGACTGCCGCTCTCTCAGCTGGCTTCCATGAAGCGCATGGCGACATCATCATCGCGATGGACGGCGACCTGCAGCACGCCCCCGAAGACATTCCTGCTCTTCTGGCCAAAGTAGACGAGGGCTATGACATCGCCTCGGGCTGGCGCAAAGAGCGCCTCGACAACGCGATTACACGCAAGATTCCG
This sequence comes from Bryobacterales bacterium, assembly GCA_025462945.1. Taxonomy (GTDB): domain Bacteria; phylum Acidobacteriota; class Terriglobia; order Bryobacterales; family Bryobacteraceae; genus BOG-234. The sequence goes on along the minus strand of JAOAPO010000599.1, from coordinate 10,181 downwards.
TCCCGTATCGCGAACTGGATGATGGCGAAGGCATCGGGCGTTGACCTTCGTGACTTCGGAACTACTTTCAAGGCATATCGTGCCGAGGTGCTGAAAGACGTTCATCTATACGGCGAACTGCACCGCTTCATTCCGGCACTGGCCAGTTACTACGGCGCCCGCATCTGCGAGGTACCGATCCAGAATACTCAGCGCGCCACCGGTGAGTCTCACTACGGCCTGAGCCGCACGTTTCGCGTACTCTTCGACATCCTGACGATCCGTTTCCTGCTCCAGTACTTCACCAGACCGATGCACTTCTTCGGTGCGATCGGCCTGACCGGCTTTACGATGGGCTCTCTGATCCTGGGGTACGTCGCGCTGAAGAAGCTAATCACCCGCATCGACATCATCTCCGAGCATGGACCTCTCATGATGGCGGGTGGGCTGCTGCTGCTGGCGGGCCTCATGATGTTCAGCACCGGGTTGCTGGGTGAACTGGTGATGCGAACCTACTTCGAGTCGCAGGACCGGCGCATCTATGCCATCCGCGAGATCATCACGCGAGAGAGCCTCGAACAGAGCCGTACTCACTAATCGTCTAACTTCTCCCACTCAGTATGTTTCAGAGCCGTGACCGTGAGGGAGCGGGACCGACTCAGTCCTGGGAACCGTGTCCGGGCTCATCATAGACGAAATGAAGGGTCTTCTTCAGATCCTCCCACGCTTCGCGCTTGGCGTCCTGGTTGTACGGGCGCAGCAGGTACGAAGGGTGGAACGTGACCATGAGCGGTATATCGTTCCACTTGTGCCACTTGCCGCGAAGCTTGGTAACACCGTCTTTGCCGCCCAACAGGGCCTTTGCGGCCGTCGAGCCGAGTGCACAAATTGCCCTGGGTTTGATCGCAGATAGCTGCCGAAACAGAAACTGACCGCAGGTCTGCATCTCGTCCACTTCCGGAGTTCGATTCTCGGGCGGACGGCACTTCACAACATTGCAGATGTAGACGTCGTCGCGCTTCAGCGGAATGCCTTCTTTCGACGAGGTGTTCTCGATCATCTGCGTCAGCAACTGACCGGCACGGCCCACAAACGGAATACCCTGGGCGTCTTCATCCGCCCCCGGACCTTCGCCGACGAAGACGAGTTTCGAATTGGGGTTGCCGACGCCGAACACGATCTTGTTGCGCCCTTCGTGGAGACGGCACCGCGTGCAGTCCCCGATGTCGGCGCAGATGCGGTCGAGGGTGTCGCCCTCGGGCGCGAGGCCGGGCAGTACTATTTCGGGAGCTTTTGGCATTTCGATTGTTTTTAGAACGGGTGCGGCCATCATGAGCCTGACGGGCTCGGCACCCGGTCGGCGATAGAGATCTTTGATCCCCAGGTCGCGATAGTATTCCAGTCTCTGTCGAAGGTGTTCAGGAGTCATGCGCGGAGCTTTACCAGTTGGTCCAGAATGCGGTTGGCGATCTGCGATTTGGGCGCTTTGGGAACTTCGATGAAAACACCGCCGCGAAGCGCGAGCAGAACCTCGTTGTTATCCGATTCAAACCCAGAATCGAGACCGCCCACCAGATTCCCGACGATCATGTCGCAGTGCTTGTTTTCGAGCTTGCGTGCCGCATAGTCGCGGAGGTTCGTCGTCTCGGCGGCAAAGCCAACGAGCAGCCGGTTGCCTTTCCGCGCTCCCAACTCTTCAAGTATGTCGACCGTGCGCTCCAGCTCAATGCTCAGCCCGATACCGTTCTTCTTGATCTTCTCGGTTAAAACGGCGGCGGGCCGGTAGTCGGCCACAGCGGCGCATTTGATGATCGTCGTCGCCGGCTCCAGGTTCGCGAACACGGCGTCATGCATTTCCTGGGCGGTCTTCACGCGGATCACCTGAGCGCCTGTCGGAGGTTCCAAAGCAACGGGTCCGGTCACCAGGATGACGCGCGCTCCACGAGTAATCGCCGCCTGAGCGAGCGCATACCCCATCTTCCCGCTGGAGCGGTTCGACAGGTAGCGAACGGGATCGATGGGCTCCTGAGTCGGCCCCGCAGTCAGCAGGATTGTCTCTTGAGCCAGATCCTTCGGCTGTGCGAGCACCGCCTCCACCGCAGCCAGAATATTCTCGTTCTCAGAGAGCCGCCCTTGCCCGATGGTGCCGCAAGCCAGAAATCCCGTGCCGGGATCGACGATCGAGTGTCCCCTGCCCCGCAGGATCTCGATATTAGCCAGTGTCGCCGGATGTGCCCACATCTTGTCGTTCATCGCGGGCGCGAGTACAACGGGGCCGCTGAAGGCCAGATAGAGCGTGGAAAGGAAGTCGTCTGCGAGGCCGTGGGCGAACTTGGCCAGGATATTCGCCGTAGCCGGGGCGACCAGCAGGAGGTCGTGTTCCTGGGCGACGCCGATATGCTCCACGGAGCTGGAAAGAGTCGCTTCAGGGCTGGCGGAGGAGAAAATGTCTGTGATGACCTTACGCCCGGTGAGCGAGGCAAAGGTAAGAGGACGGATGAATTCTTCAGCGGAGCGGGTAAGAACGGCCTGCACTTCGTGACCGTTCCGAATGAGAGAACGGGCGAGTTCGGCAGCCTTATAAGCTGCGATCCCGCCCGTCACACCGAGAACGATGCGCATCTCGAGTGGGAACCCTTAAAGGATGGGCTCGCCGATTTCTTCCATCACTGGGGCGACAGGGATTTCGTACTTCACCAGACCACGGCGAGCTTCTTCCATGGCGATCACAGTCGGCTTGCGCGACGAGGTTGGCAACACGGGCCGATGGCCGCTCTGCAGCTGCCGGGCGCGCTTCGCTGCCACGATGATGAAGCGATAAGTGCTCTGGTCCGGATCATCCGGAATGGTGCAGTGCAGATTATTTCGAATGGGCGCGTCTGACATGGGTGACCTTTATTCTCCAAGAGCCCGGCGGTCGAAGGTAGCCAGTATCGGCCTAATTCTTTCCTCGACCCTAACTCGCCTAACGCGTTCAGCCCTGACAATCGACTTCAAAGTTTCAGCCGCTTCTTCCAGGTCTTCGTTGACGAGCACGTAATCGTACAGGCTGTAATTCTGAATCTCCCGAGCCGCATCAGCGAGACGTCGACGGATGACCTCATCCGAATCCTGACTGCGCGCCCGAAGACGCTGCTCCAGCTTCTCGCGAGATGGAGCAAGGATGAAAATTGACACGGCGGCGGGAATCCGCTCTCTTAATTGTGCCGCACCCTGCACATCAATGTCGAGTACCAGATCGAGGCCCTTGTTTTCAGCAATTTGCAGGGCACTCTGGTGCGTTCCGTAGTAGTTGCCGAAGACTTCGGCCCATTCGAGGAACTCGTTACGGCCGATCCGGGCTTCAAATTCATCCCGCTCGATGAAGTGATAGGCCTCGCCTTCCACCTCCTGCCCGCGAGGTTTCCGCGTCGTGTACGACACCGAAAAGGTGAGACGGCCAAGCTCGGCCATGAGGCGGTTGACGAGCGTCGACTTCCCGGATCCGGAAGGCGCAGAAATAATGAAAACGGAAGTCATTCTATGTTTAGCGACTGCTCGCGGATGCGATCGATCTCTGCCTTCGCTGCCAGACCCAGATCCGTCAACGCCAGACCCATCTCGCCGATGCCGCCCGTCTTCGAAAGGATCGTGTTGGTCTCGCGGTTCATCTCCTGCAGCAGGAAATCCAGCTTCTTTCCGGTTTCGCCCTCGGCCGCGATCAACGCCTCGGTCTGCAGAGCATGGGTCTTGAGCCGGAGAAGCTCTTCGCTGATGTCGCTCTTCTCGGCCAGCATCGCAACTTCCTGTGCCAGCCGCGCCGGATCGATGGCCGCACCGGCCAGGAGTTCCGCCAGCCGGTCGCGGAGACGGGTCTGGAAGTGAGGCAGCGCGCGGCTGCGTATGTCTTCCATCCGGGCGACAATGTCGGATATCGACGCGGTGCGCTCTCGTATCTCGACCTCGATGGCAGCGCCTTCGCACATGCGGAAAACGTCGAGTTCTGCAAGAGCCTCAGCGGCGGCCGACAGAATCTCCGCTTCCAGGTCTTCGGTTGAACTCTCCGGAGCACGCGACTCCATCATCCCGGGCAGTTTCAGCGCCTGGTTAAGATCAGGCTCAGCGTTCAGGCCCAGAAGGCTGGCCGCTGCGCGAAAACTCTCGATCCAGGCGCGCAGCATCGGCTCGTTGATGGTCGCGGCGGCAGCGCCGCTCAGCGGGTTGCGCTTCAGGTGAACCATCACCTGCACATGGCCTCTGGTCAGGCGCTTGCGCAGCACTGAGCGCAGCGCCGGTTCCACGGAATCCAGTTCGACCGGCAGGTGCAGGTGGAGGTCAAGACCTTTGTGATTCACAGACTTAAGCGAGAGAGTGAACTCGCCTTGCGGAGTGGATCGGGAGACTCGGGCGAAGCCGGTCATGCTGCGGATGGGCATGAACTGAAGTCTCGATTATTACACCCCGGTGACGCTCCACTCCGTCAGCCGGGGAATCCCTGTTCAGCGGCGCTGTTTAGAAGCTGAAGCGAAGCTGCAGACTGATCTTGCGGTTTGAGGTGCTGTTTCCGCCGCCCATCGGCCCGAAACCACCGGCGATCGACCGGTACTGGCCGAAGTAGGGAGAACCCAGGTCGCCGCTGGGCGAGCTGTAGTTCACCTTGTTGATGGCGTTGTTCGCGTTGATGCTGAGGGTGACGTTGTACTTGAAGCCTGTCGCCGCGCCGCCGAACATCCCGCCCATGCCGCCACCGGGAGGAGGTCCACCGCCGCCGGGACCGCCGCGCATGCCGCCGCCCCCCATGCCGGGAGGAGGTCCGCCGCCTCCAGGCCCACCGGGACCGCCAAAGCCCTGGTTCTGAGGACTGGACTCGCCCCGTCGCCCAAATGCCCAGGTCCGTGCCAGCCGCAGATTCAGGCTGAGATTTCCGGGGCCGCGCGCCGCATTGCGCTGAATCGAGGTCCCCGCCGCCGGGTTGAGACTGAAGCAGCCCCATTCGGGAACGTACTTCAGGTCGGCGCCCGTGCAAGTCGCCGCCGGATTGGCCAGCAGTGCCGGTCGGATCGCCGCGCTTCCCACGCCGTACGGATCGCGTCCGGTGGTGATGTTGTAAGGCGCCCCGCTACTGACCGACATGAACGGAGCCAGCGTCACCTTCCACGGCAGCGGAACATTCGTTCCGACAATGGCGCGATGCCGGACATCAGCGAAGGACGACGGACCCCATTCGGCGCTCAGGTTGTAAGGATCAGCCGGCTGTCCCTCATTGTTCGACTTGCCGTAAGACAGTGAGTAGAACCCGAACAGCGTCAGTTTCTTGTAATTCACGTTCGGGCTCACCATCAGCTGGTTGGTGCGGCTTAAACCTGCCGACTCCGTCAGGTTTCGGATGACGCGATCGCCGAACGGGTAGATCCCGTTGATCGGCGTATTGATGTTGCGGACATTCTGCAGGTGGATGCCGCGACTGGTGATGTAGTTCACGCTGAGCCGCATGTACTTGTTGACCTGACGGTCGACGCCGGCATTGGCCTGCCACACCACCGGCGCGTTGATCCCACTGTAAAGAGGCTGCAGACGCTGCGGCTGCTGGCCCGCCGCCAGCGAAGACAGCGTCGGAAGATTCGGGAAGAAATCCGGGCTCAGAATCAGGTAGGACTGCTGCGTGACTCCGTTGAAGCGCTGGGCGCTGAGCGTACTCTGGCTGCCGACGCGGTCGAAGAACGCGCCCAGACCGGCTCGGATCACTGTCTTGCCCGGTCTGCCGGCGCGAGAATCGACACCCCACGCAATCCCGATCCGCGGCGCGAAGTTCGAGTTATCGCTGATGTTGGTTTGCGTTTCATACCGCACGCCGTAGCTGAGCGTGAAGTTCGGACGCAGCCGCCAGTCGTCGTTGAAGAACAGTCCAATATCGAACTGGTTGACCGAGGTGGTGGGAGTGCCCGCCGCGATGCTGAACTGGCTGGCACCGCCGCCCTGAGCGCGAATCTGCGTGGGCGTCAGGTTCTGCGCCAGTAGCTGTTTCGTTAACTGATAAACCTCAAGAGCGGTGCGTCCAGCGCCTGGCAGGAATGTAAACGTCCCGTTGAAGTTGCTGCGGGAGGTGCTGTCGAGCATGCTCTCACGAATCCGAAAGCCCCCCCGAATCACATGAGTTCCATGGGTCCAAGTCGTCGTGTTCGCCAGTTCCAGACTCTTGAGCAGAGTCCCTGAATTCCCGACTGTGCTGCTGCCGCTGTTGAACGCGCCCTGCACAAACAAGGCAGGGTCGCTACCGGCAGCCACGGTGGAGGAGTTCGAATGAATAAACTGGAACCGCGTCTCGTTCACCATGTTGGCGTTGATGATCGCCGTCTCCGTGGCCTGAATCACATGCTCCCGAGTGGAGTTATCGTTGGCCAGAGACTCAAGGCTAAAATCGCCGATCCCCTGCTTTTCGGAACTGCCCTGCGTGAACTGGTAGCGCGTGACCAGAGTATTTGTCGGGTTGATCGTGTAATCGAGCCGTGGATTGATGCTGGTCCGCGTCTGCGGCGTCGTCACCGCGCGATTCACGTCCAGCGGTGTCAGCGAGATCGGATCCAGCGTCTTCGCAATGATGAACGCGTTTTCCGTGATATCGCGGCGGTCAAAATCCAACCCAAACGACGCTTTGTCCTTCTTGACCGGTCCCGTCAGGTTCGCGCCCAGGAAGTTCTGGCGATAGGGCGGCAGCGCGCTTTTCAGCAGCGGACTGCGCGAATTGAAGTGCTGGTCGTTGTATTGGAAGAAGACCTGGCCGCGCAGTTTGTCGCTGCCCGGCCTGGTCAGGATTTCAATGCGTCCAAAGCCAGGCCGGTCATACTCGGCCGAAAATGGGTTCGAATTTACGCGGATTTCGCGGATCGAAGACTTCGGAGGCATCTGGCCGCCCGAAAAGCCGTCGATGTAGATCTGCCCGCCGCCAGGCCCCGCACCCGGCCCGGCCATCGCCTGCAACTGCTGCGACAACTCATCGGGATCGTCCGACAGCGAAGCCAGTTCCTTTTCTTTCAGAACCAGCGCGCCGCCGTTGTTCTCTGCCTCCGCACTCACCTTGTTCGTTTCGTCTTCCACGTTGACCACCGTGGCGTCAGCCTGAATCTGCAGCTGGACATCGAAAACCACCGGAGCGGTAATCTCCACATCGCGCCGCTCCGTTACCGTGAAGCCCTTCGCGATCACACGGACCTGATACTTGCCGCTCTGCAGACTCGGGAAGACATAAAGGCCAGCCGCGTCCGCAGTCTTGCGCTGTTCAGCGCCGGGTCCGCGCAACTGGACCGTCGCCCCGGGCACTGAGGCACCGGAGGGGTCGGTCACAACGCCGCGCAGAGCGGGTCCGGTGGCGTTTTGAGCGCTCGCAAACGGGGCCGCTGCCAGCGCAAGAGCTGCAAGGGCAAGAATAGATACACGTGTCGTGCTGAAGTTCCGCATTGGTTGATCCTGAGTCCTGTGTTGTTCTGTTTGCGCTGACTACGGGGTCATTCCGGAAAGGTCGAAGCCGCCCACACCGCCGGCACCCATGCCGCCCATGGCACCGCCCATGCCCTGGCCCATGCCGCCGCCCATGCCCTGACCGCCGGGACCGCCCTGTCCGCGACCACCGCCCGCACCACCCCCGGCCATCGCTGCCGAAGCCTGAGCCATGCGAATGATCATGCCAGCATTACCGACAAGGGTAATCGCAGTCAACTGGTCTGGTTTTGCTGATTTCGTGCTGGAAACGATGATGCTTTGACCGGGCTTGAGTGCCTCAATGGTCGCGAGGGGCATGGTTTCGATCATTTGATTGACGTCCGGCATGCCACCCCGGCCACCGGGCATTCCACCAGGTGCGCCGCCACCAGGTGCGCCGCCACCAAGTGCGCCGCCACCAGCCATCGGGCCACGACCGCCCGGCATACCACCAGGCGCACCGCCCGGTCCACCGGGATCACCACCCATGCCGCCGAAGTCCGGCAGAGCCTTCACCTGCGACTCGCCGGTCACCTTCACCGTGAACGTCTTCTCCGAGCCCAGTTCCTTAACCGTCAGTTCCTTCGTCGCCGCATCCACCGAAACGATCGAACCGGCGCGAGTCTGGAAGGTACCGAACACCAGTGCATCCGCCTTGACCGCCAGACCGTCCGCGCTCTTCTCACCACGGGCCCGAACCTGGTCGCCGACGGCGATCTCAGCCAGTTTGGCCGTCTTCGCATCCGTGAACTTCACGCTGTCCGGCGCATACCGCTTGAGATTCGCTCCGCTCGCGACCGTCACCGTGGCCACCTTCTCCACCCCGCCAACCTTCAGCTTCAGGGTCAGGGTGTCGCCTTTTTTCTCGGTCACGACACCCGAGATGCCGCGCGTCACCCACTCCTGCCTGTCTTTTTCGTTTTTGGACTTGATGTCGGTTGCCGACATGATGATGATGCGTCGGAGGTCCGTCGTGCCGGGTTCGAGAGCCACCAGAACGCGATCACCCACAGCTACATCGCCCGGCGTCACGGCTTCAGCCTTCTTCAGGTCTTTCTCACCAGGAGCAATGCGCTGCGCAACGGTGGTGCCCGAAACTTTCGCGCTGACCGCATCGCCCGTGTCCGGCTTCACCACGATCTCGGCCGTCTCGGGCTTCAGTGCGCTAACGGTGCCGACGAATTGCCGGACCTGCGCAACAGCCGAGGTCGCCAGCATCGCGGTTCCCATCACAAAGCATGCCAGTACTGATTTCATTAACTCCAGTAGATGACACTTTGCCCCCGTCTGATCCTGAACATTTGTAAAGCAGGGGTTGGTTTACAAACCTTTGCGGTAGGTACGCTAAATCAGGGCTTTTTCGCGGGTCGCCAGTTCGCGAGATTGCGCCCGAACCAACCGGCAACGGCCGTCGCCACCACGATCACGCCGAAGAGCCACCACATCTGATTCATGGCGCACCAGACCAGCGCGGCGGCCACTGCGATCAGAAAGAAGCATCCACAAGCGCACATAAATAAAAACGGAGCACGGTGACAGATGATTCCTGTCCCCGTGCTCCGAATTGTCTCAGAAGTACTGTTATTTCGCTGCAGCGGCCTTGAGAGCAGCTGCTTTGTCCGTCTTTTCCCAGGTGAACGATGCTTCCGAACGTCCGAAGTGACCAAAAGCGGCGGTCTTCCGGTAGATCGGGCGACGCAGCAGCAGATGATCGATGATTCCCTTAGGGGTGAGCGGGAAGTGCGCCCGGACCAGGTCCGTCAGCTTCGTTTCCGCCACGGTGCCAGTACCAAAGGTGTTGACCATAACAGATACCGGGTCCGCAACGCCGATTGCGTAAGCCAGCTGAACTTCCGTCCGCTTCGCAAGGCCAGCCGCCACGATGTTCTTGGCGATGTAGCGGGCCATGTAACAGGCCGAGCGGTCAACCTTTGTCGGATCCTTACCCGAGAACGCGCCGCCGCCGTGACGGCCCATGCCGCCGTACGTATCGACGATGATCTTGCGGCCGGTAAGACCGGTATCGCCATGGGGTCCGCCGATGACGAAGCGGCCCGTCGGATTGATGTGATACTTAGTGTTCTCGTCCACCATGTTCTGCGGCACAACCGCGTCGATGATGTGCTTGCGAACGTCCGCGCGAAGCTGTTCGGTGGTGACATCGTCGCCATGCTGCGTCGAGATGACGATCGCCTCGACGCGAGTCGGCCGGCCATCGACGTACTCTACCGACACCTGGCTCTTGCCATCGGGGCGGAGGTACTTGAGCGTGCCGAACTTGCGGACCTCAGAAAGCTGCTTCGTGAGCCGGTGCGCCAGCTGAATCGGCAGCGGCATCAGCTCTTCGGTTTCGTCGCTGGCATAGCCGAACATCAGGCCCTGGTCGCCCGCGCCGCCCGTGTCCACGCCCATCGCAATGTCCGGCGACTGGCTCTGAATCATATTCAGGATGCCGCAGGTCTTCGAATCGAACCCGAAGGCTGCATCGTTGTAGCCGATATCGTTGATCGTCTCGCGAGCGATCTTCGGCACATCGACGTAGCAGGTGGTCGTGATTTCGCCTGAAACAATACAGGTGCCGGTCGTGATCAGGACTTCGCACGCAACGCGCCCCATCGGGTCCTGCGCCAGCACGGCGTCGAGAACTGCATCGGAAATCTGATCGGCCATCTTATCCGGATGACCTTCAGTAACTGACTCGGACGTAAAAAGATATTTTTGGACTTCTGCCATGAATTCTCCGGGTT
>JAOAPO010000591.1 GCA_025462945.1 Bryobacterales bacterium | reverse complement strand
GAGGGCTCTATTGAAGGGCAGCGGCAGATGTTCGCCAAACGCCGGGAACAGCTTCTCTTTTCCGATCTCCCGGAGTTCGACCGGCTCGTTGCCCTGCGAGCGATGGACGACCAGTGGTCCATGCATCTGAGCGACGTGACTGAACTCCGCGCCGGTATCCAGTGGATAGCCTGGGGAGGCCGCGACCCCCTTCATGAGTACCTGACGCGAGTTCACGCCATGTTCCAAACCATGATCGAGAGCCTCGACGACGAGATCGCGCTGGCGCTCGAGCAGGCCCGCACCAACGGCATCGACCCGTCACAACGAGGCTCGACATGGACCTACCTGACCACGGACAACCCTTTCGGCAGCTTCAGCGACCGAATCCGAAAGGGATTCATCGCGAAGGCCAAAGCGATGCTCTCTTAAACGAAAAAAGGAGGGAGCCGTTAAGCTCCCTCCCCTTTTGAAACTGCGGAAAGTGCTTACAGGCCGACGCGCGGACGCCAGGACTTCGCCGTCTTGACTGCGGCGTTCACTGCGCTGATGTTCTTCACGCCCTGATCCGCGAGCCAGTCTTCCAGAGCCTTCACGCCCTTCTGGCCATAAATCTTGACGCCATCCAGCCACGTCGCGCGGCCGCAGAGAACGCCCGAATATTCAGTGCCGCTTTCACCTGCGAACTCCAGGTTTTCGATGAAGACATCATTCGTGACGCCCGCACTCAAATAGATGAACGGCAGAGTCGTTACCGAAGCTGCATCACGGAACAAATCCATTGCTTCCTTGCGGGTGTAAGCGAAGTCGCCGCCTTTGAAAGCACGGCTGCCTTCCACGTAGGTCGGATTGATCGGCACTTCCACCTTCAGCACGTCCACTTTGTACTGCGGCTTGGAGAATTCGGCCATGGAACCCTTCACCACGGACGGCTTCTTCTTCGCAAATTCCAGGCTCTTCTCGCCCTTGCCGTTTTCGTCGTAGCCGATGAATTCCAGGAAGAACGGGATATCGTGGGCTTCGCACTCCGAGCCGATACGCTCGATGAACGCATGCTTGATGTCGTTGACGTCGGCCAGTGAGAACGGCGTGTAGTACAGCAGAATCTTGACGGCGTCGGCGCCCATCTCTTTGATACGCCCGGCGGAAAGGTGCGGCAGAAGATCCGGCATGCGGTGCTCGTCGGTCGCGTCATAGCCCGTTTCTTCGTAAGCGAGCAGCAGGCCGGCGTTGCTGGAGCGTGCTGCCGCTGCGGGCAGGCCGAATTCGGGATCGAGCAGAATCGCCGAAGCATGCGGCGTCAAAGCCTTCGAAACCGCAACCTTGAACTCTTCCATCTCGTGCGGGGTGACGGCTGATTCTTCAACGCCCTTGGCGGACGCAATACCCTTCTGCAGGCTGCCGCGCTGATCCATCGCTGCTGCGGCGATCACACCGGCCTCGTTCGAGAGGGCGTTCATATGCTTCAGTTTGCCTGGGGAAAGGCTCATTCGTTCTCCTGTGGTGTTTCAGCTTTGTGGGTGTGAATACAGGTGCTGAATATCAAATTATCCCACGCGAGCGTAGCCAAACCGCTCGTGGAATCGGCGTGCAGTGCCAACGTCGTAGAGAATGCGAGCTTTCAGCTGTTCAGGCGTCGCAAACTTGCGTTCGTGCCGCACAAACGACAGGAATTCGACTTCGATCCGCGCCGGCGCTTCCACGGGCCCATCAACCAGCAGAAAAGTCTCTACCGTGATGCCCTCGCCATCGAACGTCGGGCGATAGCCGATGTTCGTAATTGACGGAATGGCGGGACCTGCGGGCGCGAGGCGGGTCCTCGTGATGTAGACGCCGTTGTGCGGCAACAGTTCATTCTCAGCCGCCAGATTCAACGTGGGTACGGTCTGCTTCGAGCCGATCCCTTTGCCCGAAACCACCGGGCCCTCCAGCGCAAACGAAGTGCCCATCAGGCGGCAGGCGCGCGAGACCTTTCCGGCGGAAACGAGCCCCCGAATCATGGTGCTGCTGATGCGTTTTCCTGCCAGGCCAACTTCGCTGATGGCTTCCACTTCGAAGCCGAGTTCCTGGCCCAACTCCCGCAGCGTTGCGATATCTCCCGCCTGCTTATTACCGAAACGGAAGTCTTCACCGGTCATCACAACACGCGCTTCCAGCGCGCCGCGCAGTACTTGCTCAGCGAACTCTCTGGGCGTCAGCATTGCGAACTCTTTGGAAAACGCGACCAGCAGCACCGTTTCTATGCCAGCCGCCTCCAGCCGGCGCAGCTTCTGCGCTGTCGTACTGATAAGCTGCGGTGCCCGCTCCGGAGCCAACACCCGCGCCGGATGCGGATCGAACGTGAGCACCGCAGGCGACAGGCCCAGCTCTTTCGCACGAGCCACTACGCGCTTCAAAATGGCCTGATGCCCCAGATGAACGCCGTCGTAGTTCCCAATCGTGACGACGGTCCCGCGAGTGCCTTCCGCGGCCGCATCGAGCGAACGAATGATCTTCATCCGGCCGCGCTCACCTCAAGCTGAAGCCCGTCGTAAGCGAGAAAGATTCCGGGCGGCAGAGACTGCTCCGTTTCTGCGTGCGGCAGGTCGTGGCACATGTGGGTGAAGTAGGTCCGCTTCGCTCCCAGGCGCTTCGCGGTTGCGATCGAATTCTCCAGGCTCGAATGCGTGGGGTGTGGCTTGTGCCGGAGCGCATCCAGAAACAGAACATCCAGCCCGTGCAGCTTCGCCAGCGACGTTTCAGGGATGTCGCCATGGTCCGTCAGGTATGCGATGTTGCCGATGCGGAAACCGTAGACCACCATGTTGCCGTGCACCAGTGGGATGGGTTCGAACTCCAGTCCCAGAACCTCAAACGGCGCCTCTTCAAAGATATTCACGTCGAGCTTCGGCACGGTCGACAACTGCGGCTTATTTGAGAACGCGTAATCGAAAATGCGGCGAATCACATCGAAGGTGATTGCCGAAGCATAGATCGGGATGTGCGATCGCTGCTGGTAGTTGAAGGGCCGAACGTCATCAAGCCCCAAAATGTGGTCGGCATGCCCGTGGGTATAAACCACTGCGTCGAGATGCTGCAGACCGACCCGCAGCGCCTGTGTGCGGAAGTCCGGCGTCGTATCCACCACGATGTTGCGCCCGCCGTACTGCAGCAGGATGGAAGGACGCAAACGCTTGTCGCGAGGATCTGTGGAAAGGCACACTTCGCACGAGCAGCCCACCGTAGGGACTCCCGAACTCGTGCCGGAACCAAGAACCGTGACCTTGAGCGTCATGCCTGTTTTGTGGCGGTTTGCTCGAACCTGTACCGCAATTCGGTGACCGAATTATCCAGCGAGTTCTTCTCGGCATCCGTCAGGTTGCCCCGGGTTTTCTCCTGCAGCACCTGGAGCATGTCGAAGCTGTGGCGGGCCAGTTCCACGTCCGGCTCATCCCCGTCTTCCATCGGAATCAGCCCTAGGTTCACCTCGGCCTGCATGCGCAGCGAGAAGACGAGAAAGTCGAAATCGGCGGGCGGCAGTTGCGGGCGAGCTTCATCATCCGTCATCTGTTTTAGTCTACCCCCTGATAACATTGAACTTACCCCACCACATCGCAAAATCATGGATTCCGACCCCAACGCCATAGGTCTTCGGTTTCAGCGTCTCGTTGAAATCATGGCCCGTCTGCGCGCTCCCGACGGC
>JAOAPO010000564.1 GCA_025462945.1 Bryobacterales bacterium | reverse complement strand
TCTGGCAGCACGGTTCGTGTCCGGGTATTTGATCCAGTTGAAGCCCGATGTGAAGCCTGTCGATGGCGGAGCGGCGGGCGCGGAGACCGATTTTACTGACCTCCATGCGTGGACAGAAGTCTATCTGCCGGGCGCCGGATGGATCGGTCTCGACCCCACCTCTGGTTTGTTCGCGGGGGAAGGGCATCTCCCCGTGGCTGCCACACCGCAGCCCTCAGCGGCGGCCCCCATCTCCGGCGCCGTGGAGAACTGCCAGGTTGAGTTTGGACATGAGATGTCTGTCACGCGAATCCACGAAGATCCGCGGGTGACGCTCCCCTACACGGACCGGCAGTGGTCTCAGATCGAAACTCTGGGACACAAGATCGATGCCGACCTTGAGCAAAGCGACGTCCGGTTGACCATGGGAGGAGAACCGACCTTTGTTTCCGTCGACGACATGGACGGGGACGAGTGGAACACTGCGGCCGTAGGTCCGGAGAAGCGCCGGATGGCTGGCGAACTCGTGCTGAAGCTGCGGGACGAATTCGCGCCGGGGGCCTTTTTGCACTACGGACAGGGCAAGTGGTATCCGGGTGAAGCGACCGCGCGCTGGGCTTTGGGCTGTTACTGGAGGCCCGACGGCGAACCGATCTGGAGAAATCCGGCGTTGCTCGCGCATGATGGCATGAAGACAAGCTTTAACCATGCTGATGCGGAGCGTTTCGCGCAGAATCTGGCGGGCCGCCTCGGGGTCGATCCCGACTACGTGAATCCGGCTTTCGAGGACCCTCTGCACTACCTGCAGAAAGAGCGTTCGCTGCCGGTCAACGTTGATCCCGTTGAAAATCATCTGGAAGACGCCCGTGAGCGCGAGCGGCTTCGAGCCGTCTTTGAACGCGGCCTGCATACGCCCACGGGCTACGCACTGCCTCTGAAACGCACCAAAGATGCGAAGGACGGGCCAAGTTGGCAGACCGGCCTTTGGATGCTGCGCGGCAAACGCGTTTTTCTGCTGCCGGGTGACTCCCCCGTAGGGCTCCGCCTGCCCCTGCCTTCCCTGCCCTGGGTGGCGAAGCATGATGCTCCCGTGATGCATAGCACCGATCCGATGGCCGAACGCGGTCCGCTTCCCGCCGCTGCTCGATATCCCGTAACTGCTCGACATCCACAGCAGGCGATCCCGGGCGCGCCGGCCCCACAGATCGCGCCGGAGCAGGTGAATCCGCAGGATCGTCCGCCGGCCGAGGGCGAATCAGCGCCCTGGGTGGTGCGTACGGCGCTCTGCGTGGAACCCCGCAATGGCAGTTTGCATGTATTCATGCCGCCGGTGGAAACGATCGAAGATTATCTCGATCTGCTCTCGGCGGTGGAAGACACGGCAGCGGAACTGGGTACGCCTCTCTTTATAGAGGGATACACGCCGCCCAACGATCCACGTATTCAGTACCTCAAGGTCACGCCAGATCCGGGCGTCATCGAAGTCAATATCCAGCCTTCCCGCAGCTGGAGCGAACTCGTCAATGTGACCACAACGCTGTACGAGCAGGCTCGTCTCTGCCACCTCGGCACGGAAAAGTTCATGCTGGACGGTCGTCACACCGGCACCGGCGGCGGTAATCACTTCGTGCTGGGCGCGGCGAAAGCGGCGGACAGCCCGTTTCTTCGCCGTCCCGACGTGCTCCGCAGCATGCTTGCGTACTGGCTGAACCACCCTTCGCTGTCGTATCTGTTCTCGGGCCTGTTTATCGGCCCGACCAGCCAGGCCCCGCGGATTGACGAAACCCGTCGCGACAGCCTTTATGAACTGGAGATCGCATTCAGCCAGATTCCGGATGCGGGCACCGGCGATACCGGTCCATACACGTGTCCTCCCTGGCTGGTGGACCGCATCTTCCGCCATATCCTCGTGGATGGGACGGGCAACACCCATCGCGCCGAGTTCTGTATCGACAAGCTGTTCTCGCCGGATTCCAGCACCGGCCGGCTTGGACTTCTCGAACTCCGGGGCTTCGAGATGCCGCCTCACGCGCGGATGAGCCTCACGCAGCAACTGCTGGTACGGGCGCTGATTTCGTGGTTCTGGAAGCAACCGTACAAGCGTAATCCGGTAGAGTGGGGCACCGAACTCCACGATACTTTCATGCTGCCGCACTTCGTGGCGCGTGACTTCGAAGAGGTTCTGTCAGACCTTGCGGAAAACGTTGGCTACCATTTCGATCCGGCATGGTTCGCGCCGCACTTCGAATTCCGGTACCCCGTCATGGGCACGGTAACCCATCAGGACATCAGGATCGAGCTGAGAACCGCGACGGAACCCTGGTACGTGCTCGGGGAAGAACCCGCCGGCGGTGCAACCACGCGCTTCGTCGATTCCTCAGTCGAGCGCCTGCAGGTACGAGTCTCGGCGATGTCCGGCACCCGCTACATCGTGACCTGCAACGGGCGGCGGCTGCCTCTGCATGCGTCGGGAGCAAAGGGTGAGTTCGTGGCGGGCGTTCGCTATCGAGCATGGCAGCCGTCCTCGGCGCTGCACCCGCTGATCCCGGTTCACACGCCGCTGGTGTTCGACCTTGTAGATACGTGGACCGGGCGGTCAGTGGGCGGCTGCACGTACCATGTAGCGCACCCCGGCGGCCGGAACTATACCACCTTCCCGGTCAACGCCAATGAAGCGGAATCCAGAAGAGCCGCGCGGTTCTTCGAGTTCGGCCATACGCCCGGACCAATGGAAGTGCCGCCGCCTGAAGAGAACCGCGACTTTCCCCTGACCCTGGATCTGCGAAGGCCCGTGAAGGGCACCGGCAGTATCGCGTTCAGTTCGGGCACGTAGGCTCCTGACAGACTTGTTGAGCCTATCTGCCAAACTGGATCTATGACCGCCACCGAGTCCGGCCAAAGCCTGAACTCAGCCTGGCAATACACGCCCAATCCCGGGTTCCATGACGAAGTGCTGGGCGCGTCCACCGAAGCGCGGCCCCATTGGCGCGCCCTCGCCGGCACGCTGAACGAACTGGGTCCGGAAGGTCTTCAGAACCGGTGGCAGGAAGGTCAGCGCCTGCTGCACGACCATGGCGTCACTTACAACGTTTACGGCGACCAGACGAATGCCAGCCGCCCCTGGCCTCTCGACCCGATCCCCTTCCTCATCGACCCTGCGGAATGGACGAAAATCGAAGCCGCGATCATTCAAAGAGCGACCCTGCTCGACCGTGTTCTGGCTGATATCTATGGCCCTCAGGATTTGCTCCGCAGCCGGAAACTGCCGCCCGAACTGGTCTTTGAACACCCCGGCTTCTTGCGGCCGTGCTGGGGTGCGGACCTGCCCGGCGGCCGCTGGCTCCACAGCTACTCCGCTGACATCGCGCGCGCTCCCGATGGCCGCTGGTGGGTTCTCAGCGATCGCACTCAGGCACCTTCCGGCGCCGGGTATGCGCTCGAAAACCGGCTCGTCTCCCTGCGTGTTCTCCCCGATGTTTTTCGCGGCGGGAATGTCCGCCGGCTTGCCGGATACTTCCACGGCTGGCGCGATGCCCTGCGCAGGCTGTCCCCGAAATCTGAAAACCCGCGCATCGTCTTGCTCACCCCCGGTCCCCTCAACGAGACCTGGTTCGAGCACGCTTTTCTCGCGCGCTATCTGGGCTTCACGCTGGTGGAAGGCGGCGATCTCACTGTTCGTGATAACCGCGTTTTCCTGAAGACCCTCGGCGGACTCCTCCCGGTCGACGTCATCGTCCGCCGTCAGGACGATACCTTCTGTGATCCTTTGGAACTGCGCCCCGATTCCATGCTGGGTGTGGCAGGGCTTGTGGAGGCAGTTCGGGAAGGCAATGTCGCGGTGGCCAACGCGCTGGGCACGGGTGTGGTGGAATCGGCCGCCTACTCCGCATTTCTGCCTGGCCTGTCGCAGCATATTCTGGGCGAGCCGCTGCTGATGCCGAATATCGCCACCTGGTGGTGCGGTGACGAAGCGCCTCGCAACTGGGTGATTGAAAACCTGGACAAACTGGTGATCAATCCCGCCTCTCGTGGGCTTGAGTTTGAGCCAGTCTTCGGGGCGAGGCTGTCGGCATCAGAGCGCAGCGCGCTGCTCGATCGCATTCAGGCAAACCCGGGCGCGTACGTGGGCCAGGAGCAGGTTGCGCTCTCCACCATTCCGGTACTGAAAGACAATCGACTTGAGCCGCGCCACTTAGTCCTTCGGGTCTTCGCCGCCGCCTCGGGCGACGGCTGGGCCGTGATGCCAGGCGGCCTGACGCGCTGCACCGCCGATTCCGAAAGCCTCGTTGTCTCCATGCAGCGCGGCGGCGGCAGCAAAGACACCTGGGTTCTGTCCGACGCGCCCGAGCCCGCGTTCACGCTTCTGCAGCCCACCGGCGTCAAGGTCGAGGTCAACCGCGCCACGTTCGATCTGCCGAGCCGCGTTGCCGATAATCTGTTCTGGCTGGGTCGCTACGTGGAGCGCCTCGACATGTCGGCACGGGCCCTGCGAGCCGCACCACCGCGCCTCTACCAGGACGCGGACCCCGCCACGCGTGCCGCCCTCGATGTCTGCCGTCGCGTTCTCACCTTTGCAAGTCCTGACGATGACGAGGAACCAGAACCGTTCACAGACAAAGATGTTCTCGCCTTCGTTATGGGCGACGACGACCCCGCTTCACGCCGGACCAGCCTTCGCGCCAGCGTCGGTGAGATTCGCCGCATCGCCTGGCTGCTGCGCGATGTCATCTCAACGGACTCCTGGCGCGTTCTCAAACAACTGGAACAACAGTTCGCTACCACTCCCCCTTCCGAGCCGCTGCTCATGAACTGGGCACAGGATCTCCTCGACCGCTCCATACTGTCCCTGGCCGCATTTTCAGGGCTCGCCACCGAGAACATGACCCGCGGGCACGGCTGGCGCTTCCTGGACATGGGGCGGCGTATCGAACGCGCCATGCAGACAGTTATGCTTATGCGTCGGGGCCTTGGCTTCCGGTTCGCAGATGTCGAATCGGGGCTGCCAACCGCGCTGGAGATCGCTGACTGTTCTCTGACCTATCGCTCACGCTACCGGAACACCATGCAGGCAGATCTGGTCTTCGATCTACTGCTGCTGGATGAAGGCAACCCCCGCTCGGCGGCCTGGCAGTTCGCCAAACTGTTCGAGCATGTAGAGCAACTGCCGGAGAGTCATCCGCCGGCCGGCCACTCGCGCGAGGCTAAGACGGCTCTGAGCATGCTCACGGCAACGCAGCTTGTGGAAGCCGGTGAACTGGCGATGCCTGACGTCGAGAACCGCCTTTCCAGACTGGACGAATTCACCGCGAAGCTCGCCGCCGACCTGAGCAGCCTTTCCAACACACTTACCCGCGTCTATTTCACGCATGCACCGCTGTCGAGGCAGATTTCACCCCGATGATCTTCACGGCAGAACACTCCACGACCTATCTCTACAGCGGACCCGTTTCCATCTGTCACACCGAGGTGCATCTGGCACCCCGCTCCGGCCCGTCGCAGACCGTACATTCGCACGAGCTGGAGATAACCCCCGAACCGGCGTACTCAGTGACCCGCGAAGATTACTTCGGCAACAACGTCACGTGCTTTTCCATTCAGGAAGCGCACGAAACGCTGACGGTGGTTTCACGAAGTGAAGTGGAAACCCTGGCTGCCGAGCCCCCCTGCCCCGATTTGACGCCAGCCTGGGAGCAGGTTCGGGATGAGCTGAAAACGCGTGCCACGGATGAGCTTTTTCGCGCTTCGGAGTTCACGGTCCGTTCGCCGATGGTGCGCGGTACGGCTGAGTTTGCTGACTGGGCTCGCGCGTCGTTCCCGCCCGGGCGCCCCATCGCGGACGCCTGTCTCGAACTGACCCACCGCATCTACACAGACTTCACCTACGACCCTCGCGCGACCACGATTTCAACTCCGGTGGAAGCCGTACTCAAAGAGCGCAAGGGCGTCTGTCAGGATTTCGCTCACGTCATGGCATCATGCCTCCGCTCCATGGGCCTTGCCGCACGCTATGTCAGCGGCTATCTCCGGAGCGGTGAAGAAACACGCGGGGCCGAGGCATCCCACGCCTGGTGTGCGGTTTACTGCGCCCAATACGGCTGGCTCGAGTTTGATCCCACCAACGACCTGATGCCCCGGGGCGAGCACGTCATGGTTGCCTGGGGCCGCGATTACTCCGACGTGACTCCCGTGCGCGGTGTTGCCATCGGCGGAGGCGAGCAACTGATTAATGTTAGTGTTAGCGTTACTCCACGCGTTTAGAGACAGGCTGGTTCTGATCTAACTCCGTTCCCGATTGCTACGATGGTACTTTCCACCCGGAGTCCAATTGCATGGCAGAAATCGCACGGCGCAGGTCAGTAACGGTACAGGTCGGCAACCTCAAACTGGGCAGCGATCACCCGATCGTCGTCCAGTCGATGACAAATACGGACACGGCCGACGTTACGGGCACCGTAAACCAGATCATGGCACTGGCACGCGCCGGTTCTGAACTCGTCCGCGTCACCGTCAACACCGAAGCTGCTGCTGCCGCCGTCCCGAAGATCGTATCCACCCTCGCGATGTTTGGCGTCAAAGTTCCCATCATCGGCGACTTCCACTACAACGGGCATTTGCTGCTCAAGAAATTTCCGGATTGTGCCCGGGCTTTGGCGAAGTACCGGATCAATCCCGGCAACGTCAACATCGGCAAGAAGCACGACGACAATTTCCGGACCATGATCGAAGCCGCCATCGAATACGGCAAGCCGGTCCGTATCGGCGTGAACTGGGGCTCTCTCGACGGCGCCCTGCTGACTCGCATGATGGACGAGAACAACCAGCGAGCGGAACCGAAGGATGCCCGCACGGTCACGCTCGACGCCATCGTCTCAAGCGCCATCCTCTCGGCCGAAGCAGCCGAAAGCTATGGCCTGCCGCGCAATCGCATCATCTTAAGTGCGAAGGTCAGCGGTGTGCAGGATCTGATCGATGTGTACCGCGCTCTCGCCGTCAAGTCGGACCATGCTTTGCACCTTGGCCTGACAGAAGCCGGTCTGGGGGCGAAAGGAATCGTCGCCACCACGGCGGGCCTCGCTGTTCTGCTGCAGGAAGGCATCGGCGATACGATTCGCGCTTCGCTTACGCCACTGCCGAACGGAGATCGAACGGAGGAAGTGATCGTCAGCCAGCAGATCCTGCAGTCACTGGGGATCCGCAGCTTCACGCCCCAGGTCACCGCCTGCCCGGGTTGCGGCCGCACCACCAGCACGTACTTTCAGGATATGGCCGATCAGGTGCAGACCTACCTTCGCGAGCAAATGCCGATCTGGAAGGATCAGTACACGGGCGTGGAAACGATGAAGGTAGCTGTCATGGGCTGCATCGTCAATGGACCAGGAGAATCGAAACACGCGAACCTCGGCATTTCACTGCCGGGGACGTTCGAAGAGCCGGTCGCGCCTGTTTACATCGACGGCAAGCTGGCGTTGACGCTGCGCGGCGATGCCATCGTGGCTGAGTTCATCACGATCCTGAACAACTACGTAGCCAGCCACTACGCAGCCGCTTCCGAGCTCGTTTCGGCTTAACGTCCGATGCCCCGCTACTTCACGCTCGAAGAAGCCAGAAGAATGCTCCCGTTCGCCGGGCGCTCCATCCGTGAAGCGGTTGCCTCGCGGCAGCATGCCTCGGAAGCCGAAACATGGCTCCGAAACCTCTCGCAACGGATCATGCTTTCCGGCGGCATGGCCGTGGACACGGTCGCGGTAGAAGCGTGGAAGACGCAGTACGATACCAACAACCAGGCCTTGAAGAACGCGATGGAAGCGCTCGACGAGGCAGGCATCCAGGTCAAAGACCTGGATATCGGTCTGGTAGACTTCCCGTCCCTCTATAAAGGAGAGGAAGTCTGTCTGTGCTGGCGCATGGATGAGGACGACATCACCTGCTGGCACGGCCTCAGCGAAGGCTTTGCCGGAAGAAAAGAAATCGACGACGATTTCCTTCGCCACCACCGCGGCGACAACCTCGCGTAACTGGAGCACATTTGCTCTGTCAATCGCCAACGTTTGGTCTTGCCGGGAAAGTAATCCAGGGCTAAACTCATTAGCAGTTTAGCCGCTCAGGGAACATCTGTGTGCGCCTTGAGGACTGGGTCTTACAACACTGAAGTGAGGTCGTATGCGAACAAAGTTGTTTGCGTTTACTTTGCTGGCCCTTGCATTGTCCCTGCCGGTTTCCGGACAAACCTTTGGCGATATCAGCGGTGCCGCGAGAGATACAACAGGTGCATCTATCCCGGCAGCACAAATCACACTCGTCAACATTGACACTAACGCAACTCGGTCCGTTGCCTCCAATGAAGATGGCTTGTTCAGTTTCCCCGCGCTTCCACCCGGAACCTATACTCTCAAGGCGGAAAAGACCGGCTTCAAGACGGTAACTCATCCTGGCATTCTGCTGCAGGTGCAGCAAAGCGCCCGGGTGGACGTCGAGATGCCCGTCGGGCAGGTCTCGGAGTCGGTCGAAGTCACGGCGACAGCCGCCCTGCTCACCACTGAGAATGCCACGGTCGGCACTGTCGTGGAGAACAAGCGGATCGTCGAACTGCCTCTAAACGGCCGCAACTACCTGCAGTTGGTCTCGCTCTCACCCAACGTGAGCTACGGTTTC
>JAOAPO010000547.1 GCA_025462945.1 Bryobacterales bacterium | reverse complement strand
GGTCGACGGGGCCGTATTTCGCGATGTGCTTCGCGGCGAGGTGCCGATAGATGGCGGTCTGCATGGCGAGGACGCGGAGGTGACGCCATTTGCACATGGCGAGTTCGTCAACGAGATGGCGTTCGGCGAAGTCGCGGGGTTTGAGCTCGAAACGGGCGTTGTCGATGAGGCTGCGGAGCTTGTGCCGGAGTTCGTTACCGAGGGCGTAGACGTGGCGTTTGGGGTCCCAGGGTTCGGTATCGGGTTGGTACATGGATGCAAGTCTCCTTGATCGGAGAGTGGCAGGGGGGAGTAGCGGTTCGGGGACACACCGGGGAGAAACGGGCTAAAAAGGCCGTAAAAGCCTCTGTAAATATATTTTGGCGGGCCGTGACCGGCTGAGGTAAAGGGGTGGGTGCAAACAGCGACACCAGAATGAGTGGCTATGCCGGATCTGGCGAATTTGAGGACGCTCTGAGTAAGCTGTCTCGCGCCGAGAAGGCTCAGGTCCTTCGGTGGCTCGTCAATAATCTCGGGGATGCATTCCCCGGCATCGAATCCCGGCAAGAGGTCTGTGGCGGCGAAGCCCGTATCGTTCGAACCCGAATTCCAGTCTGGCTACTGGAAAACGCCAGGCGCAGGGGCGTGAGCGAGCACGTATTGCTCGCCGGATATCCCTCGCTGCGCGCTGAGGATCTGGTGAACGCCTGGAATTACGCGCGCTCTCACGCAGCCGACATTGACCGGCAGATCCGGGAGAACGAGACGGCTTAGTGGCGATTCTACTCGAACGAGAACATCGCCTTGCAGGTTGTCATGGAACGCCGCCACCTGGGCCACGATGTACTGACCTCAGTGGAGGCAGGGAATGCTAACGCCTCCGTGCCCGACAGGGCAGTGTTATCGTTTGCATCCTCCCGAAAGCGAATCCTGTTAACGCACAATCGACGTCATTTTCTTCAGCTCCATTTGTGCCGAGCCGAGGGGCACTGCGGAATCGTTCTCTGCACTTTCGACGCGGATTTGACGGGTCAAGCACATCGAATCGATGCGGCTGTGAAAGCTGTCCCAGACTTTGCGGATCAACTGATCCGGGTCAATCGTCCCGCCTGATCCAGGCTGCTGGCTTCACCAATTTGACGAACGTGAGCAGCCGCCCGGCGTGAATGGCTTCGTGAAGACGAGCCAGCTTCGGGCCAGGATATTGACATGACGGTGAGTGTTACGGAAGCGAAGAACAGATTGACTCAGCTTTTGACGGCGGTCGAAAAGGGCAAGCGGGTGACGGTCAAACGTCACGGGCACATGACCCTGGAACAACTGGGGGAGGCGACGCGGCCCATGTCGGGTGAAGAAGTCGATGCGTTTCACGAAGGGCGCTACTGAGTGAGAGTTCTGTTCATGCGGATCGGGCGGGCGTCTCGCCGAGCGGTGACGTTATCACTGGATATTCCTGGCAACACGGTAGACCACGGACCCTGGTGGGATTGGCCTTTTCGAGAACGCTCCGGCTACATCTGATTAATCCCGACCTGATCTCTGGCGAGCCTGGTACGAAATCGGCCAGGCAATGGAGGGCAGGAGAGACCAGAACACGGAGCAAACGGTACGAGCCAAGGCGGAAAGCGCGACCTCATGGCACGATCAGGATGTGGGAGACTTCCTGTTGAGGTGATGCTTTGACGAAGAACCGCATAAGCCCAGGGTCATTGCTGATCCTGCCGGTGTTAGGCGCCGTGCTGACTGCCGTGCTTGCCGCGCAGACTACGCCAGCAAAGCGAAGCACCTATTTCCCCGCTGCCGGAACATGGCAGAAGAAGGCACCCGCCGAGGTGGGCATGAATCCGGAGAAGCTGCGGGAAGCCGTTCAGTGGGCCGAGACCCATGGCTCGAAGTGGGACTTCGACAAAGACCAGGTGAGGGTTTTCGGAAAAGTGCTGGGCGATCTGCCTGCGCAACGCGCCGCGACCAACGGCCTCATTGTGCGCCACGGCTACATCGTCGCGGAATTCGGCGACACGAAGGCCAGTGACCCGGTTTACAGTGTCGCGAAGAGCTTCCTCTCGACGACGGCTTCCCTTGCGCTCGCGAAGGGACTGATTCGGAGCACGGATGACAGGGTGTCCACCTATGTCAAGGATGGTGGCTACGACGCACCGCATAACGCGAAGATCACCTGGAGAAATCACCTGCAGCAGGAAAGCGAATGGGAGGGCGCGATGTGGGGCAAGAACGCTAACTTCGTTGGGTTGGACGAGTTCGGCGCCGGTCAGATGAAGCCGCGTGACATTCACGAGCCGGGCACCTATTACGAGTACAACGATGTGCGCATCAACCGGTTCGCGCTTTCGCTGGCGCGTGTATTCGGCAAGAGTCTGCCCGAAGTGCTGAAAGAGAACATCATGGATAAGGTCGGGGCGTCCAGTGCCTGGACGTGGCACGGGTACGGGGCGAAGTCGACGGTTCAAATCAACGGGAAGCCGGTCGAGTCGGTGACCGGCGGGACGCGCTGGGGTGGCGGACTGTGGATCAATTCCGAGGATATGGCCCGTTTCGGCCTGCTGATTCTTAACAGGGGCAACTGGGACGGGAAGGAAGTCGTTTCAGAGAATTGGATTCGTGAAGCCACCACGCCTTCCGCCCACGGGCCGGATTACGGCTATCTGTGGTGGCTGAATACGAAGCAGAAGCAATGGCCAAGCGGTCCCGCTTCGAGCTTCGCCGCCATTGGCAACGGCGGAAACATCATCTGGATCGATCCCGAGCATGACATCCTCCTGGTCTGGCACTGGCACGAACCGGGCAGCGCGGTGGACGGGATGATTCAGAGGATCGTGGCATCGGTCACCGGAAACTAACCTTGCTGGGGACTGGAGTTCCGCTTCACCTGCAGACCACACCGTTACCTGACGCGCGCTGCCCAAAATAATTCGATTGCGGCCGCTTGCGAGACTAGCGGTTGCGCTTCTCTCCATCATCAGTTAACGAGGTAAGAGCATTTGGGGTGGCTGGCCTTCTTTGCCGGGGTGATGCGCAGGTGGTGACAACGCTCTTGCAGTCTTCGCTTTCCAGGCTGAGTGAAGGGCCTGGAGATTCCGTGGTCAACAGCCTCTGTGAGTATTCGAGTGCAAGCGCGCACGCCATTGATGCTTTGGGTGCCCTTGCTGGTGATGCTGCGTCTGATTCTCGCATCCGGTCTTGCGCAACCCACGCCCTTCGTACTACCTACACAGAAGGAAGCGGCACCCTGGCTTCTGAGGCGCCTGGATGATAGAAATCAAGGAGATCCGCCACCAGTCGGTCGCAGGTCTGGCCTCGTTTCAAACTCCGGAGACCTGCCGCGTGAGGCCCGCTCAAAGTCGATTGGGTGATTGCTGCTGGGACGCCGAGCGCTTGCAGTACCGAACAAACGCCCGACCATTTTCCCGCTCTTGATACCTTTCGGGCGAACGAGGAAAAATATCTTCGTTTCTGGAAGACGAGCTTCGTTGAGAGGCCGCTGTCGTCCTCCTCCGGAAGTGACCGGACTTTCGATTATCAACAGCTTAAATGCTCGTCAGCACGCCTGAAGCAGGGTTAGGTTGGTGTCGCCCGATCGGAGCAGTCGAGCAGGACGTGAAGCGTGCAGATCACGGGTCCGCCGGGCACTCCGGGCACCTTCTATTGGCCGGGGACCCAAAGGCGAACCGAGCATGTCGCGCAACAACTCACAGTAGCCATTCGGGGCGGCGGTGTGGCTTACGCGCCAAGACCTGAACTTTCGAGTACAAGGGCCTATCTTTCTGTACTTTTTCGCGGTACTATTGCCAAATCATTTGTGGCGAAAATAGCCAAAACATTGGCCTGTGAGTACTAAAAGTACCATAGTCTATCCAGAGCCGTAAATGCAGGAGGAACTACCTACTAATGATAAAGTCCGCTTTTGCGTGCCTTCTACTCTCAGTTCTCAGTGCGTCGGCAGCCACTATCGGTTGGGGTCCGCTCTCCATTTCTGACAACAATGGCGGCAACTTCATTGCCGGCTTCATCAACACCGACGGCGGCGCTAATTACAACATCGCGCTTCCCAACTTCTCCCAGAGCGACTTCGCGACCTTCGACGGCGAAGTAAACTTCGGAATCAGCGTTTCGGCTAATGCCGCGATCACCGGAATCACTTTCTTCTACACCGGGTTATTCGACGAAACGACGTCGGGCGACTACTCTCAGACCGCCGGCGCACTCAGCGACTCGAATGCCCTTGTTTCCTCTATCCTCCCCGCGCCGTTCGTGATCTCGGGAGCGCCCCTCAGTGTGGACCTCACATCGCTTGTCCGTCTGTTCGCGCGCGATGGCGGCAGCGCCAGCGTCAGCAACATCCGCATAACAGTCGTTACCGCCGATTCATCCGTCCCGGAGCCGTCCACGTTTCTTCTGCTCAGCCTGCCGCTGGCGCTTCTCGCTTTCCGCCGCAAGCACCTCCGCATGCTGCCGATCGTCGCCCTGTGCCTCGTCAGCGCCTCCGCCGGCTGGTCGCAGCAGTCAGTGAGTTCACCCGCTGCCGCGGCTAAGAAACGGGCTGACGATCCTCTCGATCGCATGAGCTCGATGGGTCAGATCGCGCAGGCAGTTTCCAACTACCGCTCCTCGCTGCCAGCCGGATCGCCGGGGCGCTCCTTTCGCCTCCGCGCCAACCTGGTACTTCCCCCCAAGCCCGATGAATGCGACAAGAACGACGAAGACTGCAGCAACGAAGGTGTAACCGGAGAAGGGCCCGGCGGGGGCCAGGCCGAGATGGCCATCGCTGTCGACCCCACCGGCCAGCACATTGTCGTCGGGTTTAATGACACCCGCGGCTTCTCCCGCTCCCCAATCTCGGTGTCTGGCTACGCGTATTCCGATGACGGCGGAGCTACTTTTCAGGACGGCGGCCAGCTCCCTGCAGCGGCAACCGGCAACGTAGGTACAACCGCTTATCCTCAGGTGTTCGGCGATGCCGACATTAAATTCGTTCCCGGCGGCGCGGGCTGCCAGTTCATCTACAGTTCCATCTTCGTGAAGGGCCTCGGTACCGCTCCAACCTACACGGGCACGGCGCAGACCATGTCCATGCACCGCTCCACGGATTGCGGTCATACCTGGACCGGACCCTTCGAGATCACCGCGGCCACCAATCCTCATGGCACCTTCAGTGGTGCAGATGCGGTTGACGCTGCCGATAAGGGATTCATCGACGTCGATCCCGATACCAGCCGTGTGCTGATCAGCTGGTCGAACTTCACCGCGACGGCAATCGATATCCGCACCGCTTTCTCAGACAACATTATGTCCGCGAACCCGCCCACCTGGTCAGCGGGCGTCGTCGTCGATTCCGGTAATATGACCGGTTCGGTTCCCAGATTCGCGGGCAACGGCTCAAATAATGCCTACGTTGCCTATAACGTGGGGCTCACCGACGGTGACAACATCCGTTTCTCGAAGTCGACCGACAATGGCGTCAGCTGGAGCGCTCCCATCGCGCTGAACGGAGTCAACTACGTCGCACCCGACTACATTGTCGGCAGCGACCGCATCCACAGCTTTCCTTCGATGGCCGTCGATAATTCCGGCGGCGTCCGTCAGGGCACGGTTTACGTTGCCGCGGCGACCAATAACAGCGGAGACACTTCCGACATCACCCTCTGGACCAGCACGAACAGTGGCATCAGCTTCACGGCAGGCACCCTGCTCGACTCACGCCCGGGGAGTGACCGCGCCCAGTGGTTTCCCGTCCTGGCCGTCGACACGTCGACCGGCCGACTAAATGTGATGTACGACGATCAGCAGTCCTCCGGAAGCGGCGATCTAATGGAAATGACGTGGGTTTACTCGGATAACGGCGGCGCAAGCTGGTCCATTCCGACTCCCCTCACCTCGCGGCCTTTCCACGCCAACTACGGTAATGACAGCGGTCAGCCGAATATCGGCGACTACAACATGGGCGTTGCTCAGAATGGCGTGTTTTTTGCGGCCTTCACGACCACTCCGAACCTGGTCCAGTTCACTGACACCCAGACTCCTCAAAACGCTTTTGCCTTTCCGAGTTTCCTCCCCTCCACCAATCCTCTCGGTTTCGCGAGAGTCACAACCGCCAAAGCCGCTTTGAATCTGGGCACGGTCACCTTCACCGACAGCGGCGGCAACGGCTTGGCGGACGCGGGCGATCAGCTTCGTTATAAGTTCCCGCTCACGAATTCTGTCACTAATGCGGTCCTCGGTCCTGTCACGTACACCAGCGTGTCGGCCACACTCTCCACCACCACGCCGGGCGTCACCATCCAGGCCGCAACCCGCGCTTATCCGAATATCGCTCCGGGGACGACGGCGGTAAACACCGCGGACTTCATCGTCCTGCTCGCACCGAGCTTCACACCGGGCACCCGCATTGACTTCACTCTGTCCGTGACCTCTGCTCAGGCTACTACCAGCCTGAAATATACGCAGAGTACCGGAACGCCTGTAAAGACCGCGGTCTTCTCGGAAAACTTCGACTCCACTACGGCGGGCTCCCTGCCATCCGGCTGGGCCGCATCGCACGCGGGTGGCGCAAATACGGTCGCGTGGACGACGAAGACAGGCTTCTGCGGTTCAGCCACCAACGCGCTCTTCCACCAGAACCTGGAAGACGGGCCCGCCAGTGGCACCAGTGCCGGCAATGCCACTCGCTTCGAGCGAGCCTTCACGCCCAGCATCCCCATCCCGGCCGGCGGCTCTTACGTCACCCTGGATTTCGATATCTGCTATAACACCGAGGACCTGGCGCAATACGATCCTGCTTTCCCGGTAGAAGCCTTCGACGGCGCTCACCTTCGGATCACCGACTTCACCCCCGGGCGCGCTGCCATCGCGGTTTGGGCCGAGTCCTTCGCGGAAACTTTCACCACCGGGTCGTCGCAGTCGTATCCGAAACACGCGCCCCGGTCGAACAGTTCCGCATACTTTCAGGACATCCCCATGTGGGCCGGGGATTCCAATGGTTTCAAGCACGTCAGCATGAAGCTGACTGGCATGGCCGGCAGCACAGTCCAGCTCCGCCCCGATTATACGCAGGATGCCATCGGCATCTGCGCTGCCCTCAGCGCGGCCAACTGCGGCGTCGCGATCGACAACATCGTCCTGTCTTCCGTAACGCTGAAATCCGACGAGCTCAGCACGTTTTCTCTCCGTCCCGTTGCCGGACTAACCGGCGTTTTCACGGGCACGGTCACGTCGCAGGCAATCGCTCCCGCCGGTGGCATTCTGGTCAACCTGTCGAGCAGCCTGCCCGCCCGCACCACCATGCCCGCAAGCGTCACTATTGCCGCTGGAACGCAGACATCACCCACGTTCACGGTTACGCTAACCGGTGCGGGAACGTTCACCATCACCGGTACCGGCCCTTCGAACGCACGATCCGCCGGAGCTGCAATCACCAACTAATCACGCGTCGTGCAATTCCGGCCTTGGTAGAAACGCCGTGTCCTGGTGCTGAACCATGGCACGGCTTTTTGTTTTCCGGTCCGATTTCACGTTACCGAACTGGCGCGGCCGGCGTTAAGTGAAGGAGCGCAATGTCGACTTTGCACCATAAACGCGGACGTTCTCAGGGCGTGAAATGCGGGCACGCGGATGCCAGCGCGGGACCGGGTTTGGACGCACCAGCGGGGGCGGACTCGGCCAAACGTACGATTTGTTATGCTCAGGCGATGCGAACGGGCTTAGAGCGAGGTGGGAGATGGCGTCCATGCGTGGTCCTCGTCCATTCTCCAGATGGCGGGACGGGTCCGTGCGGGAATGCAGGGCGTCTATGGTCGAGTTTCGTGGCCCGTTTTTCTTTTCCGGGATTTGGCCGAAACGACTTGCGCCGGAATCTAACGGTCCTTTTTCTCGCCGCAACTTTGCTGGTGTTATCCGCGCAGGCGGGCACCATCTATGTGGCAGAAGAGGGTTCGCGTGAGCTTAACCTGTATGACCAGGTTACTCACCAGTTTCTTGGGACCTTAGTCGGGCCGAACGCACCGGTGAAGCCGATCGGCATACCCTACGGAATGACTCAGACGACCAGTGGCTTTGTATTCATAGCCGATGCAGGCGGCGATCAGGTGCTGGAGTTCAAGAACCGGCAGTTCGTCCAAAGTATCCAGGCAGGCACGGGTCCGCAAGGCGTAGTTGTTGGGCCCGGCGGCAACCTGGTGGTTTCACATTTCAACGGCGACCTTGTGTCATTCGAATTTGGAAACGGCTATGATGAGTCTCCGACATCACAGGGTGTGTATTCCACGGTCCCTGGGGCCCGAGCCGGAATGGTCTTCAACTCCGCAGGAGAACTATTCAGCAGCACCTCTCCAAATGGCAGTGCGATCTACAAAGTGCCTGCCGGTGGTGGTGCAGCCGCGATGTTTTCCAACCAGTATTTACCTTACCCATACGGAAATTCACGCGGGATGGCTTTTCTACCCGACGGAGACCTGCTGGTTGCGGACGCGGGGTGGGAAGGAACCGGACTTCTGTACCGGGTTAATGCACAAGGTCGCATGACTCCGTTTATAACCAATCTCGGCGGAT
Organism: Bryobacterales bacterium; assembly: GCA_025462945.1. GTDB lineage: Bacteria > Acidobacteriota > Terriglobia > Bryobacterales > Bryobacteraceae > BOG-234. The sequence continues at coordinate 20,916 of JAOAPO010000547.1, read as the reverse complement.
CTGATTACGTTGGAGTTAATGAAGATGACCAAACCATATACATCGCTGAGTACTCGTCAAATATCGTTTCGGAGTATACATTTACCGGCGAGTTTGTGAAGAATGTTTTGACAGACCTAAATCAACCGGGAGTACTCATGGTCGTGGATGGAGACGACTTGTCTGCACCAGAGCCCGCTTCCGTAACGCTATGCTCCGCAGCAATGGTCCTATGCGCCCTAAAACGTAGAAACCTGTTCAGGGCTTCGAAGCGATCATTGCTCCAGTCGCACTAAGGTTGGGCGTTCAGCTCTTTCGGGAAGCGCCCGTTGACGCGGGCCACTCCGTGCGTGATCTGATTTCACCCCATCCACCAGGGACCTGCACGGGCACTGCACCAGAAGTGGGTCTATGATGTACGGGCTAAGAGTCTTGTCCGGCAATTCTCGCCTCAGCCGTTCGCAATCCGCTTGTTGTTCCGAGCGGGCGAGGATCTCGAGTCCAAACATCGCCGTTTTTATCGGTACGAACCGGCAGCGGCTGATTGCGGTCGAATACCACCCGGAAGAGGAGCCTTCGTTTCGCATTCTGAGCGAGGCGACGGCCGAACCTGGATCGGGCGCGTCCACGTCCTCGCCGGAACCGAAGGAATGCCAGCGCGCAACGTGATCGAGGTTGAGAACGACAACGCAGCGGTCCCGGCCGTGACTCCCGCACTCCCGCGCACGACCTATGACCAGTTCGCGGCGGCGCGTCCCCGGCGCGTGAAATGGCTACTTGGGCCAAGATAGTGAACTCACTGAGTCCATCGACCAGTGGCGGCGGGACGAGGGAGAAATTGCGGACTGGTCGGTGTCAGCCCTCGATGTCACTCCTGATGCAATTTGGACGGCACTAGTGAACAATAGCCAGTACGGAGGATAAAGCTGCGGATTGCTCCGATACGATCGTCACGGCAGTTCGTCACGCCGGCTGCCATTCCAGCGCATCGCGCTCCGTCCTGGCACCCAGACCGGGGACGGCAGGTGGCGAGTCGTGCGCGCCACCGGTGACGTCCCGCCCGATGCCGATCACGCACGGTCCCGACGGCGGCGGCTTGAGCAGCGTTCGATAGTATGTAAATATTATTCACGGAGAGCACGTGCCTGATCGGGTGAACGAGGGCCAGGGGATCGGCGAGCTCGAGAGAGACACTGCGGACGTTTTGGAACTCTTGAAGGCCGATCAGGGGGCGGAACCAGTGACGTCGAACGGGCGGCCGCAGACCATTGTTCAGGATGGCCCCGCATACGAGCGCCTCGCTCGCCGAGTCTCGGAACTTGAGGCACAGATCGAGGAGTATGGTCTGGCTTCGGCGGCCCGCGCTGCTTTCCCGGCGTTCGCATTGTCTGGAATCCTCGACGGAATGACTGAGGCGATCTCCGTCCTGGACACTCAATGGAAGTACGTTTACGTCAACTCGGCCGCCGAAGCGCTCGCTGAACGCAAAAAAGAAGACCTGCTTGGAAGGTCGATCTGGGAACTGTTCCCCGGGTCGCTCGGCACCGAGTTCGAGATGGGTGCCAAAGGCGCGGTGGCGGAACAACGCTCCACTACGCTCGAGTATTTCTTCCCAACGAACGGGCGCTGGTACAAACACCGTTTCTATCCTACGCCGCAGGGCCTGCTCATGTTTACCTCCGACATTGATGAGCGTAAGCGGCTGACCAATGAGATTGGCGAGGCGGAGAAACGTCATCAGTTGTTGTTTGAAGCCACGAACGACGGCATCCTCATCGTTGATGACGCCGGTCACTACGTTGACGTGAACAGCAGCCTGTGCCGAATTCTGAAGGGCACGCGCGATCAGCTGGTGGGTTCACATTTCAGCCAGTTCATTCCGCCCGAGCTCCTCGAGGAAGCTACCACTGCCTTTGCGGAACTCAAGCAGGGTGGCCCGACGCCGGTGGCCTTTCCGCTGCGGGCGCTCGACGGGACTATCGTGGATCTCGAATGGAGTTCCTCGACTCACTATCTGCCGAATCTCTCGTTCTGCGTGTGTCGCGACGTTTCTGAGCGGCAGCGTGCCCTGGCGGCGCTCCTTGCCAGTGAGGAGCGCCAAAGAAGAGCGGTGGAAGCGGGCAAGGTCGGGTTGTGGGAGTGGGACATCGCGAACGACAAGATCACCTGGTCGGATCACGTGTACGAGTTGCACGGTATCTCCAGAGATGATTTCGCCGGAAATCTGGCGGGGTACAACGCTCTGGTTGACAGCCGAGACCAGGAGCGTATGTCCACCGCCATCGCAGCGGCGTTGCAGGGGGGGAGAGACTACGAGATTGAATTTCGCCCCGTCCGGCCGGATGGCGCACCGCGCTGGCTGACCAGCCGCGCGACGGTGACCTTCGACGGAGATCACCGGCCTGTAGCTATACACGGCGCGATTACCGATACCACGGCAACACGCCTGGCGCAGGACGCTCAGAAGGACGTCGAGCACCAGCTCACGCTGCTGATCGAGGCCTCGGGAGCGCTTCTCGCCTCGCCCCATTCGGCAGAAGTATTGCGAGTGATTGTAGAACTCGCGCAGAGATTTATTGCTGCCGACGGGCACTCGGTGTGGAGGAGGGCGGCGGACGGTGTGTGGCGGGTGGCTTCGTCGTCCGGACTGTCGGCAGAGTTCGTCGGCACGAGTCAATTTTCAGATTCCGGCACAGGGGGCGTCTGGTTGGCTCCCATGTTTTTTGAAGACATCGCGACGACGCAGTTACCTGCCGCCCGGAGGTCGGCGTTGGTGTTGGAGGGGATCCGGTCGATGTTGATCATACCTCTCTTCATTCACGGTATGGCCTCCGGGACCGTCGTCTATTACTGGAGGTCGCCGCATAAGGCGAGCGACACGGAAGTACGAATTGCTGCCTCGCTCGGAAATCTGGCGGCTGCGGCACTCGGCACCGCGGAACTGCACGACCGGGTGCTTCAGGAGCGAGGGAACGCCTTGGATTCCGAGCGGCGCGCGGCGTTTCTCGCGGAAGCGGGCGCCGTCCTGTCGTCGTCGCTGAATTACGAGGCCACGCTTACGAGCATGGCGAATCTGGCCGTGCCTGCCTTTTCGGACTGGGCTGCTGTCGACCTGGCGGACGAGGGCGGCACGCTGCGGCGTGTTGCAATCGCTCACGCGAACCCCGCGAAGGTACGGTTCGCCCACGACTTTGTCGAGCGCTATCCCCCGGGCGAAGATGACCCTGGAGTTCTCGCCCATCGAACGGGCAAGCCGGTGCTGTTTGAAGACATTCCGGACGAAATGATCGTCGAGCGCGCCAGAGATGCTGAACATCTCAGACTGATCCGCGAACTCGGACTGAAATCATTCATCGTTGTGCCCATGCTGGCAGGCGGCCGGAGTCTGGGGACGCTCACGTTCGTGACGTCGGAATCGGGCCGCCACTATACCGATTCACATTTGAGAACGGCCGAGGAACTGGGGCGACGGGCAGCGTCCGCGCTGGAGAACGCTCGCCTTTACAAAGAATCCCAGAATGCTCAGGAGGAACTGCGCCGCAATAACGCGGAACTCGCCAGAGCCAACGAAGACCTGAACCAGTTTGCTTATTCCGCCTCTCACGACCTGCGGGAACCGTTGCGAATGGTCGCCATTTACGGGCAGATCCTTCACCTCAGGTGCGAAGGGAAGCTCGATGAAGACGGAACCCGGTCGCTTGGCTTCATGCTTGATGGCGTCAGGCGGATGGAGGCACTGCTTCGCGACATTCTCGCTTATACACAGGCGGCGAACAGAATTGAGGATACGGGATCCAGCGATGCCGCGGTTGCGCTGGCCCGGGCGCTGGAGAACCTGCAGAGCGCCATCGACAGCTCGGGGGCGGTGATCGAGGCGGGTGAACTGCCGGTGCTGCCGGTTCCGGAAGGTCAGCTGACACAGCTCTTTCAGAACCTTGCGGGCAACGCGATCAAGTACCGGGGCAAGCTCGCCCCGCGAATTCAGATCCGGGCAAAACGCGATGGCGATGGCTGGGTGTTGTCTGTTGCCGACAACGGTATTGGGATTGCGCCCGAATACAAAGACCAGGTATTTGGGCTTTTCAAACGCCTGCACACGGCGGACGAACATGCAGGAACCGGCGTGGGGCTGGCAATTTGCCAAAAGATTGTGCAACGGAACGGCGGCACAATCTGGGTTGAGTCGGAGCCCGGGTGCGGAGCTACGTTCTTCTTTCGGATACCTGTTCCGCCCAAGGCTGAAGGACCGCCCCCGGGGTCCGCCCGCGATTAAGAGGTCACGCGCCGATCATGCTTTTGAAGACGGCACCGAGGCCGAGGAACTCTTCGAGCCGGGTGGGCTTCCTGAGATAGCCGGTCGCGCCCAGTCGCGTTGCAGCCTCTCTGTCTTGCACCGCTTCTGAGGAACTGAGGACGAGGACGGGAACGGTAGAGAATCTCAGTGTTCGTCGCACGGCGGCCAAAACATGCAAGCCGGGCCGTCGCGGAAGATTGAGATCCAGGATGACCAGAACCGGGCAAGGTATGTCCATCGCGTCCAGCGCTTCGATGTAGCTGATCGCGCTTTCACCATCGGCGATCACATCCATCTCGCAGGTTACCTGATGCTCCTCGAGAGCCATTTTCACCAGACCTACATCTCCGGGGTTGTCCTCTACAAGGACGATTAGCGGACTGGTGAGACCGGCGGCGCCAGAGAGGCCGTCACTTGTTGGGCAGGGTAAAGAAAAACGTCGAGCCCTCGCCGGGTTGGGATTCGACCCAGATTCGCCCGCCCGCTCGCGTGATGATCCGCTCGCAGATGGCGAGACCCATTCCGGTTCCGGGATACTCCGCGGTGGTGTGTAGACGCTGGAAGATACCAAAGATCTGCTCCTTGTATTCAGGACCAATTCCAATCCCGTTGTCCTGTACCGAGAAGAGCCAGTGATCGCCCTGGTCCTCACAACCGATATTGATCCGGAGGGTGCCTGGCTTTTTGTACCGCAGGGCATTCCCAATGAGATTTTGGAAAACCTGCTCTATTTGAAACGCGTGTATTCGGACCACGGGGAGCGTTGCGCGCGTGATCTCGACGCCGCCCTCAGCCAGTGCCGGTTCCACGTTCGCGAGTACCCGGTCCATCGCGGCACCGGTATCGATCGGCTCGGTGACGTCCTGGGATGCAATGGACGCACGAGTGTACGCCCGAAGAGCGGCGAGGAGTCGCTCCATGCGGACTGCTCCATCGATCGCGTGGTCGAGATATTGGTTTCCCGCTGGGCCGAGCTTGTCCTGGTAGTCTTTCCGGAGGAGCTGGCTGTAAATCGCGATCATCCGGAGTGGCTCCTGCAGATCGTGGGAGGCGGAGTAGACAAACTGTTGAAGGTCCTCGTTCGACCGCGTCAGCGCCTCATTGAGGTGCTGCAGGGCGCCTGTCTGCCGCGCCAGGTCCGTGTGATCGCGGGCGACCTTGGATGCGCCGATGATGTTTCCGGCGGCATCGCGGATTGGGGAAACCGTGAGGGAGACGGTGAGAATTCTGCCGTCTTTCGTTTTGCGTTTAGTCTCGTAGTGATCGACGCGTTCGCCGCGACGGAGCCGATCGAGGATTGCCGGGATCTCATCGACGTGGTCGGGAGCGGCGAGCATGGAGATATGCTTCCCGATTACCTCGTCAGCCGAGTAGCCAAAGATGGCCTGAGCCCCGCGATTCCAGCTTTGAATGATGCCATTCACGTCTTTGCTGATGATGGCGTCGTCTGAGGACTCGACGATGGCGGCGAGGCGCTCATGAAGTTCAGTACTTCGTCTGGCCTCAATCAGATTGACCGTCAAACATCGTGCGCTGATAAATCGATCGTTCTGGCGGTACACCGTGGTTTGGACAGAAACGTACCGAACCGTGCCGTCGCGACAGCGGAAGCGGGCTTCATGAGGCTCAGGGTCCTGGTTGCCGGACAACTGCCCGATGGCCCGCGCAGCGAGATCCTGTTCGACATAAAACTCGCGGATATTGTGGCCGACGAATTCGGTGAGGGACCAGCCGAGAAGAGCGCAGGTGGCGGCATTCGCCCAGAGGATTGTTCCATCCTGAGCCAGACGATGCAGCGGAATCTGCACGCGTTCCAGGAAGTCAGCAAGCTCGTTCTCGCGTTCGCCGGAGTCAGTCGCGGCTTCTCGGACTGCGAGAGCCTGGGGGGCAATAGCTTCATCCGAACTCGTTGGAGTGACCATGTGTTCCGTTCGACAGCTGAGACCAGCAATTCGTTCACCAGTTCGCATCGAAACAGACTTCGTCTCGGAAGCACGTGCCCCTCAACTGTATGTACATTATACTGATCCGTCTCACCGGGAGCCGTCCAGTTCGCGCAGCAGCACGGCCGATTTGCGACTGGGCGAGGGCCTGGCGAGCAGGGCGTCGGGCGTTCTGTACTGCTCATCGCGGATAATTCAGAGGTGTCTCAAAGAACAAAGTGGGTTGCCCTGGCCAGCTTGCTGGCGCTGACGATTTCGTGCATCGCGTTGTCCTGGCGTACGCCTGACGCCATTCTGGCGGCATCATTCGTAGGCAACAATGCGGAACCTTCAAAAGCGTCACCGGGCCAGCAGGCCACTGTGAACCTGCAGCCCTGGCAGACGGCCGAGGCTCTGGCGGCGCTGGCTGTATCACCCGAAGAGCTCGAATACGCGCGGGAAGCCGAGCATCTGGCCGACCATGAAGTGGATCAGGCCTTCGGCGCAGCTCTCCGCAGGGCCACGCTGCAGAAGATCTCCCTGCCACCTGAGGCGGCGTCCCTCGCCACAAAAGTTGCCGGACTGGAGAAAATGGTGGCCGAGGACACCGCCCACGTCACCCAGCTTACGGCCCGTGATCCGGAGGATAATCTCGACGTTGCAAAAGCTCAGTTGGCACTGGACACCGATCAGTTGACGGAAGCGCAGAAGGATGTCGCGCGGGCCGGGGGCGATCAGCGCGGACGGATCCAGGAAGAGCTGGCCACGCACGAAGCCGCGATGCACGACTTTGACACTCATGCCGGCGCTTACAAACCTGCCGTAAGTAGAACTGGCGGCACCTATACGACGGTCGCGGAGGATGCGAACGCCTGGTTTCAGCAGAGGACCAGGTATAAACTTCTGCGGGCTGCCGCGGGGCAATCACGGACGCATGCAGCGGCACTGGTGGCTGAGCACGAAGGGCTGGAGCATGCCCCTGAGACATCAGCCGGGACGGACAAAGCATCGCACCTCGCCAGCCTGAGGCATGCGTCCACACGCAGCGAACTGCTTGGCATTTACGACGACCAGATACAAACCCTGCAGCAACTGTCGGCAACGTATGACAAGTGGGCGGCGCAGGTGCAGCTGGAGCACCAGATGACGGGTCTCCTCGTTTTACGGGGGCTCGGTTTGATGGGGCTGATACTGATCGGCGTCATGATGGCGGATGAGTTAGCGGCGGTCGCGGCGCGACGGTTCCCGACGGACCACCGGAAGTCCGGAACGCTGATAACGATCGTGAGGTTGTCGATAAAGCTTGTGGGCGCGGTGGCGATTTTGCTGGTGGCTTTTGGGCGTCCGAGCCAGTTGCCCACCATCCTTGGCCTGGCTACTGCCGGACTCACGGTGGCACTGCAGGATTTCATCGTAGCCTCAATTGGCTGGTTCGTTCTGATGGGCCGAAACGGCATGCGAGTCGGCGACTGGGTGGAGATCAATGGCGTGGCGGGCGAAGTGGAGCACATCAGCCTGTTCCGGACTTCCATGCTGGAGACGGGGAATGCGCATAACAAGGGCCGGCAAACGGGTCGGCGCACGACATTCAGCAACAGCTTCGCGATCCGTGGTCAGTATTTCAATTTTTCAACCAGCGGCCAGTGGATGTGGGATGAGATTCGCGTGAGCATTCCGGCGGGACGAGATGCTTCCAGCACTATCGAGCACGTGCGGGCGCAAGTGTTGAAGGAAACGCTGAAGGACGCGCGTGAGGCGGAACAGGAGTGGAAGAAGGTGAGCCGACACTTCGCGGCGGAGCCTGCTGTGGACATACGGCCCGGATCGTCGGGAATCGATATGGTCGTTCGTTACGTGACGCGCGCCGGAGATCGTTTCGAAGTCAGAAACAGGCTGTACCACCAGATTCTTGGTTTGGTGCATCAAAGTGCAGAGGACATACCGGCGGTAGCGACAGCGCTTCCTGACGGGCGCGGCTCAGCAACGGCGGTAGTAAACGTGTGAGTAGCGGTCGACCCAGTTGTCCACATGCCGGGCGGGTTGCCTGGGGGCTCCCCTCCTCGACCGGATCTGATTTGCTCTCAATAGGACAATTGCTGCGCCGACAGTGTTGGCAAAACGTGAATTGTGCTGTAAAATTCTATTAAATGCCTCGAGAGCTACAGGAACATACATCTGGTAACAGCGAATCCCTACTTTCGGAGGCCTTGCACCACGAACTGATTGCCAGCGAACTGGAGAACAAAGCCGAGCACGCGGTCACGGCCGAGCGGTACCGTTTGCTGGCCCATGCGGGGTCGCTCAGGTTGTCCGCGCTTCACATGCGAGGCCAGCTCACAGATAACTGCTCACAGATAACTGAAGGTAGCTCAATCAGAGGTTCGAGCTTGCGCGGCGCGGTTTCGGCTTGCTCTTGCCCTCCACATTAAGCGCCACTGCGGCGCGGATGAGATCCTTCAGAGCCGTCACATTGATATCGTCGTCTTGATGAATGTCGATGGCCCGCCTGACATTGCCGTTGAGGCTGGAATTGAACAGGCCGGCGGGGTCCGGCAGCGCGGCTCCTTTCGCGAAGGTCAGCTTCACAACATTCTTGTACGTCTCTCCCGTCGAGATGATGCCGGCGTGGGACCAGACGGGAGTGCCCATCCACTTCCACTCTTCGACGATCTCCGGGTCAGCCTGATGCATGATCTCGCGCACTTTGGCGAGCATTTGGCCGCGCCAGTCGGCGAGGCTCCTGATCTTCTCGTCGATCAAGGCAGACGCTGATGCAGTCGGAACGGGGCTGCTCATCGGTCGCCCTCCTGGGTGCTTTGGCGTCGGCGCCAGAAGAAGAAAAAGACTCCCCACAGTACGCTGGTGGCAGCTGCCCAGCCCCATGCCCGGGGGCCGTCGCCGACTAAGAGGTGCGCAATGAGCGCCGAGGCGAGGCTGATAGGGAAGCCACCGACGAGCCTGGCGCACGAGAGCTCCACGCGGAGGGTAGTGGATTCAGCAGCCTCGAGGGCCAGCATTTTCGAGGTCGTTTGCATCGGGTTCATTCCAGGGGTTTGTTCTTCGGCGCGGGGAGTTCAATCCCGAACTGGGAGGCATACTCGGCGTTGAGGCGCTGCCAGCCGGCGTAGTTCCTGACCTCCGGGCCGACAATGCGTCCGATGGGCTCGCCCGAGAGGAACCGCTCCATGACGTCGAGGCAGATGTGCCACCCGGCGGCACCCCACGAGATAAAGCCGCGGTCGATGTTGTGCCAGAGCGTGAGTCGTGTGCCGCCGCCGAAGGGCTCGAGTTCCCAGCGAAGATCGTTGCCACCCCAGCTGTACTCGAGCAGCCGAGGCGCTTCGGCCCGCGTCACAGTAGTGTCGGTGACCTGCGATCCAGGCATCCCGACGGTTGAAAGCTTCAACGGACCGGGGGGTGAGAGATTTCGATCCGGTTCGAACGGCGCCCACTCGGCGAGGTGCGCAGGATCAGTGAGCGCCTGCCACACGAGCGCAGGAGAATGACGGAGTTCTCTGACGACGATGAGCGTCCACTTCTCTCCGTCTTTTTGAACCTTTGCGCCGCCGGCGGGACCCGGTGTGTAGGCATTGCGATTACTCATTTTCAGGGCCTTCTTTTTGCCGGTATGGCTGTTGGTGTTGTGGATGGGTCGACCCGGTCAAGGTGGTTTTCGAGCGCATCGAGATGAGCCGACCAGAACCGACGGAACGGGGCGAGCCACGCATCCACCTCCCGCAGCGACTCTGGTTTGAGCCGGTACAGGCGGCGCTGTGCATCCACGGTGGATTCCACGAAACCGGCGTCTCGCAGCACGCGCAGATGCTTCGATACGGTGGGCTGCGGCATTTGCAGCCGGCGCTCGATCTGCCCTACGGACTGCTCTGATGAGACGAGCAGGCTCAGGATCGCGCGGCGGCTGGGCTCAGCGATGATTTCGAAGACAGATGCCACTCTTCTTTATATACCCGATTAGGTATATTCCAGTCAAGACATATGGCGCTGAGAACGTCAGTGGGTCATGGCGTAGACGACATCGTTGACGGTCAAGCGGATCCCCAGCGCCGAATACTTCTCTGGATAGCGCGAATCATCGGCCCATTCCCAGGAATCGCCGACGTCGTTGTTGAATGCCATCACCACCATGAGGCGGCCCTTGTCGTCATAGATGCCGCGCCAGTGCGGCACCGAGCCGCCTTCGCGGAATGTGGTGCCCTGACGCAGCGCCCACTGCCCCGGGATCTGGTAGCGTTCCTTAATCTCGTAGACGATCTTGAAGACAGGATCTTTGTCCTCGAGCTCGACAATGGGCCGATCCGGAAACATGACGGCCATGCTGTCCATAAAGCGGTTCCACTCCCGCGTACCCCAGAAGTCATCCAGCATCAGGAAGCCGCCACGCAGCAGGTACTCGCGCAGCTTGGCTGCCTGCGTTTCGGTCAGGAGCCAGTCCCCCATCTCGCCCGCCACCAGCCAGGGCCAGTTAAAGATGTCGTCTTCGTCGTCGGGATTCACCGGCTGCTCCACGGAACGGGCGTCGATGCGCGTGAGGCGGCGCAGAGCGGCCGCAAAGTGCCGGTCTGCGCGCGGGTAGTCCTGAGACCAGCTGGTCCCGCCCTCGCGCCAGTCACGCCCCCCGCCATAGCCGCGCGGACGGGAGAACCGCCCGCCAGGGTGGGGAGGATACATGAGCCGCGCCTGCACCCACTCGGAGGGCACATGCGCGTCGGCAGGCATTTCGATGTCGTCGTAGGCTTCCAGACTGCGGTAGACACGAAAGGGCCGTGGTTTGGCGCGGTCGCGGGCGTCCTTCACCGGGTCTTCATGACCCTGCGCGGCCCACGCAAAAGCCGCGAGAGCCAACCCGAGCGAGATCGAAAGAACCTTCCAGTGTCCCATCGCCAACCTGCCTGGAGGATAGCAGTTGACTCTTGAGCGCTGCTTTGAAAAACTACCAGGGCACCTTAAAGGAGATATCAATATGAAACTTACCCTGTCTGTCATCGGCATCGCCGGCCTGAGCGCTGTTTCGGCTCTCGCCCAGGCGCCCCCGGCTGCCCCGCCCCAGCCCATGAGCTTCTTCGTAAGCAGCGCCGGTTCCGGCAAAGGCGCGGATCTGGGCGGCCTCGCAGGTGCGGACGCCCTTTGCCAGAAGATGGCAGCTGCCGCCGGCAGCACCAAGACCACCTGGCACGCGTATCTGAGCACCAGCGCCGCTGATGGGAAGCCCGCGGTGAATGCACGTGATCGGATCGGCGCCGGCCCCTGGTACAACGCGAAGAATGCCCGCATCGCGAAGGACCTGGCGGATCTGCACGGTGACACTCTCGAACTGGCCCGCCAGGGCAATAACATCTCGAAGGCCACGGCTCTTAGCGAAAAGGGCGAGACCATCAAGGGCTTTGGCGATACGCCGAACCAGCACGATATTCTGACGGGTTCGCAGCCGGACGGCCGCGCTTACACCGATGGGAAGGACCACACCTGCAACAACTGGACCTCGAGTGCAACGACCGGCACGGCGCAGTTAGGTCATCATGACCGTACGGGTGGAGGCAGTGTTTCATGGAACTCAACCCACCCGTCGCGTGGCTGCAGCCAGGAGAATCTGATCAGCACGGGCGGCAACGGGTACCTGTACTGCTTCGCTCAGTAGAGCAGTCTGACAGACAATAAGAACGCTGGCAGGTTCTGATGTGCCGCCCTCAAGTGGGCGGCGCTTCAGAACCGCGCCGTCTGAGCCGTCGGACGGGCCAAACATGCTATATTTACAGTGTTTCCAACTCACTGAAGGCAAGTGGGTTTCCCCGTGGCGGGGTGGCCGAGCGGTTTAAGGCAGCGGTCTTGAAAACCGTCGTACTTGAAAGGGTACCGTGAGTTCGAATCTCACCCCCGCCGCCACTGCATTCTCATAAGGTTACAGGGAACCGCCGCAATCAGCGTGCAAAGCACGCCATAATTGGGGCCACATGGCCCTCTCTGTTTTACCGTCGTCACCGCCAGCAGTGTGAAGGCAAGCATCCCGAAGACTCCCGTTCCAGCGCCCTCGAAGAGGGGAGACGCGGATGGAAGAAATGCCAATGCCTGATGCACGTCTCTGGAACCCTGGGCGGGAAGTTTAGCCGGAAGCAGACAGGCAAACGGGACTGGTCTGACGCTAATGCGCTGGTGAACGCTCGTAGGAAGCAACTGATTCCTGGGACGGAATGCCGGTCACACCGGCGCCAACGCTTAAAAGCGAGAAGCCTACCCGAGTTACATTAGCGGACGCCGTGGCCACCTTTCATTCGTTACGCAAGGCGGAGGCGCTTGAACCCGCGACCCTCCGCAAATATCGAACGTTCACCAAACAACTCACTGCTTTGGCAGATTTCCGCGGTTATGTGATGCTCGACCAGTTTACGCCCGCTGACATTGACGCGTTCTACGCGTTTGCCACAAATGGCCCTCGAACTAAGGGGAAACGACTGGGGACGATACGGTCGTTCTTCCGGCTCTGCGTGACTCGCAAATGGATCCTGGAAAACCCGGTTAGCCCCGACCTAAAACCACCCAGAGGTGCCAGCAGGGTTAAGAACAAGATGCCGTTCACCGATGACGAGGTCAGGAGGATCTTTTTAGCTTGCCTGAGATCCGATGGAGCAATGGCGTTCGGGTGGGAAGGTGGAACGGTCAAGACGTGAAGGATTTCGCTGGCTCTCCATCTACACGGGCCTTCGGATTAGCGATGTGGGCATCTTCGACGTCGGCAGACTCCGGGGAAACGAAGTATTGATTCGCGCGAAGAAGAACCGGGGACGTTTTCGGGTACCTGCCCGACTGGCTTTGCACTCGGCTGCGCGTCCGCGCAAAAAGTCGTGGCACCCAGCCTTTCATCCATGGTGACTCGGACAACATCATTACTATCACCGAGTACTGGCGCGAGAAGCTCAACAAGGCTTTCGAAATTGCGCCCTTTCCCGGAACGGCCAACCCACCACCGTTTTCGACATTCTTTCGCGCTTGAATCTGCAGAACGGAGTCCCGATCGGCAATGTCGCAGAGCTTCTGGGCGCAAAGAAGACGCTCAGAGAGCATTACGCGCGGTGGGTGCCCGAGCGGCACGCTCGGCTGACGAAGATTCTGCAAGATGCCTTTGAAGACAGGTTTAGCCCTTCTGCTGCGGCTCCAAGAGCGAGTACGAATGAAGAGGTCTAACGCGACCACCTGAGTAATCGCATCGCCCTACATGTCGCCGTTCAGCAGCCGGGTATGGATTCTTCGCGCTGCCGATTCGGGCACGTTACAGGTCGTGTGAGCCTTCCTGCGTCCCCCGCGCAGCTTGATGACGCGGGGGTCATCTTTCACGAGATTGCGTACGGTCTCTCTGCCGAAATTCCAAAGCTTGGCCAACTCGCCGACACGATGATGCCTCTCCGCAAACGTGGTGTCTGCCGAGGATGGTATCCCGTTGCGATCGCAGATCAGGAAGTACCAACCTTCCTGGGAGTCCGCTCAGATGCGAGGCGCCTTACAAAGACCTGGGCGCGCCAGCCCATGTCACGCAGCATCGCGTCGCGCACTTCCCACGGTGCCGCATGGTGAGCCTCCATGGCCGCGAGCACCACCATCGGCACAGGTTCCCCGGCTACCTGGCGCAGCCTATAGCGGTCGGGAATGCCAGCGCCGTCGAGATACATCATCGAACAGGCCGCCCGGCCCACGGTACGCAGTGCCATCCTGATCTGCGGCGCGTCCAGATCGCTCCAGATGCCGATGGTGTCACCAGCCCCAGGTCCATGATGCGAACGCCTTCCGGTTCAGCACCCTGAGTGCGTAAGCCCATTGGGCAGCGTCCGGCATCGACTCGCTCTTTGGAGATTCCTCCGAACTGGCACCATCAAAACCCGCAGAACGGGGTTGTGAGGGTTTTGTCGGTTCGTTTGCCGCCACGGCCAGCGTTGGCGTTGGCTTCCACTTCAGCAATGGACTACCGCTGGAGGGCAGGGCGCTCATCCCCACACCATGGGATTCACGTCGTGGCGCTGCGAAGGACGCCCTCCGTGAGCGGTTGCCTCATGAATCCTGACGCGAACCCACCCATAGTCTTTGAGGACCTCCACAGCCTGCTTCACAGCTTCAGGCGTATCCAGCTCTGATCGAGAAAATAGCCGTCAGTTTCGACCTTACGCCGTTTGATCTTCGCGGCCAGTTCACCGCTCGCATCTGTGGCTTCACCACGCACGAGGAGATACGCCGCGCATGAGATTCCAGATAGTTGCAGAAAGCCGCAGCCTGCTGTGCGTGCTCCAGGCTTACTAAGTTTCCACCGCCCGCCAGCACCGAACCATTAAAACCTTCAATACTCGCGAGGTCGGCAAGTTCGAACAGCACGGCCAAAGACGGCATCAGGCTGGGGTATTTGCTCAAGTGGGAGGCAAAAGCGGGATGGAGTTCGTCCGACCTGATCTTTGCTTCCAGCGCGATCAGCCATTCCGCAAACAGTTCCTGGGCGTCATCGCTGTTCCTGGGCGTCGTCGCTGAAGGGGAAGTGGGCCGGATTCTCCTCGTCCATTTCGGAAAGCAGACTGAGCACCGTCGCGACGACCCGCTCCGCCGCCCCGTCCGGGACTCGGTCTACATAATTCCTGCGGAACGCTTGTGCTGTCGGGCGCTGGCATGATTCTGGATAGCCACCAGACCTGTCCCGATTACACGAATTATGGTGCTGGTTTCCGTCCCTTCGTTGCGGTAGACTTCCCGATGTGAAGCTATGAAAACCTCCAGAACAACGTCGCTCCAGACAGCATCTAACGATGGCCACAGTGTAATTCGGGTCGTCAACCGGCATCTCCGCAGCCTGTGGCGACTGCTTGTCGGCGCGCTCTTGTTGGTGCCGGCCTCCTGCCTGTTGCAGTCGCAGACCCTTACGTTTGAGGGGTTGGATGACCGCAGTCCCGTGGCGGATTTCTACTCCACACTCGGCGCCAGGTTCAAGGGAGCCACGGCGATGGTTGCAAGCGAAGTCGGGGGCACAGGTGACTTTTCGGGTGCGCCGTCAATGCCGACTGCCGCGTTTTCCGTTTCGGGGATTGTCATCAACGTACCGGCGGGCATGACTGGCTCCCTTTCCTTCTACTACTCGAATCCTGGAGGGACGACAAACGTAAGGCTCTTCACGGCACTCGATCTGCGCGATGGTTTGCTGGTTGATTCTTTGCAGCCAACCACGCCATCGTTTCATACGTTTGCATTTGCAAGCATCCCCTTCGACGGCACTGCCCTTTCGGTCGCGATCTTTTCCCGCGGGCCCGGCGGCTTCTTCATAGATAACCTGACCATCACAACCGTGCCGGTGACATACCCTCCTGACACGTTTCTCAGCGATCTGCCATGGACTTCAATGAGGAATGGCTGGGGGCCCGTAGAGAAGGACATGAGCAACGGTGAAACGAACGAGATCGACGGGCAGACGATTACAATTAACGGCAGAAGGTACGACAAGGGCCTGGGCGTACATGCTGAGTCGGATGTGCGCTATTACCTTGGCGGGAATTACTCCACCTTTACAGCGGACTTGGGTGTAGATGACGAGACCCTCGGTGTTGGCTCGGTAGTGTTTCAGGTATGGGCGGACGGCGACCTGCTCTACGACAGCGGTGTGATGACAGGCAATGGTCCAACCCGGACAATCAACGTGAACGTCACTGGAAGACATGAATTGGCTCTGATAGTGACAGACGCCGGTGACGGCATCGACTCGGATCACGCTGACTGGGCTGACGCCCGGATCATTCGTACTCCCCCGATAGTCTGACCGAAGCTTCTCACCATTTCGGAAGCGCATTTCTACTTTTGCCCGCGTTCCACATCGGCAGCCCGACGCCCACCCCCGCCACCGTCGCTCTCAGTTGCTCCGGCATGCGACCTAACTTCTTCGACCAGTCGCGCAGTCTTCCGTGGACGTTGGCGCGCAGGGCGTCTTGTGGGCGGGTCTTAGTTGTGTCGTCAGCCATGCTTTGAAGCAGAGCTTTTCCGTTCCGTCCGTTGCGAAGCGCCAGCCGGGCGATAGCCTGGCGCTGGCCGCGAGTTCGTAGTGAGTACGCACAATCGCAGGGTAAACGCCACAGCCGACGGCTCTCACCGTCAGACGGTATACGCGGGAGTTGCGAGGCCGAGAACCAGCAACTGACGACCAGCAGTCTCCCCGAACCCCGCCCGGCGATACACCGCCTGCGCCGCAGCGTTGTCGTGACCAACCTCAACCGTCATGGCGCGGATACCGGTCGTCGCGCAAAATCGACTCAGCTCGGTCAGCGCGGCGGAACCCAGCCCCTTGTTGCGCGAAGCGGGCTGTACGTACAGATCGTCGAGACATGCGATCATGCCCCCGAATTCCATGGCGAACCTGAGACAGACCACGAGATGCCCAACGTCCTTGTGCTGCTCCTGAATGACCCAGATGTAACCCAGGCGTTCATCGCTGATGATGGCGGCGAACGCGCCCGCGGCAGCCTCATCGTTGAGGGGATAGCCAGCTTCCGCATAGAACTCCGCCATCAGGCTAACCAGCAGTGGCAGGTCGCTACAGTTTGCTCGTCTCATTTCGTCAGGCAGGCGCACGTCGGGTCGAAGCCAGTTCCCCTTCGGCGTCAGTGAGCGTATCACGCGTTTGCGAGTCGGCAACGCCTCTGTCCATCACCTCTGTCCATCACTGTCGGGTCTCAGAGCCATCCGAAGCGTCTGAGCACCCATAACAGAACAACGGTGACACCCGCCATCAGGGCCACAGCGATCGCAACACCATGAGAGGAGTCGGCGCCGGGAAGACCCTTGACGTTCATGCCATAAAAGCCGGAGATTACGAGCGCCGGGAGAGCAATGGTACTCAGTACGGTGAGCACCTTCATCACCTGGTTCGTGCGGTTGGCAACGCTGGAAAGGTAGACTTCCAGCGAGCCCGCAAGAAGGTCGCGCATGATCTCGACCATGTCGAGGTTGCGGGCCACGTGATCGAAGACATCTCTGAAGTAAGGCGCCAGTTCCGGACTGATCCACTGCACATTCAGCCGCTGTAGTTGTGAGATCAGGTCACGTGTGTTGGCGAGTATGCCGCGCAGGAAAACAAGCGTTCTCTTCGCGCGAAAGATTGATTGCAGAACCTCCGCTGTCGCCGCATCGAGAGCCTGATCTTCAATTTCGTCAATGGTGTCGTGCAGCCTGTCAAGCAACGGGAGGTACGAGTCCACAAGTTCGTCCATCACCCGGTGGTAGACCTGATCCGGGCGAGCACCGGCGGGCAGAACCCTTTTGACGCGCGTGATCAGTTCGCGCACTTCAGGGCAACCCGTCTCCTCGACGGTAATCACGAAATCCGCGCCAAGAAAGACGTCCATATCGAGAGCCGCCAGATCTCCACTGTCCTTCATGCGGATCGGCTTCAAGACCGTAAACAGGTAACCATGTCCCTCTTCGAGTTTGGCTCGCTGATCTCGATGCCGGCAGTCTTCGATATGAAGTGGGTGGAGCTTGTAGCGCTCGGCCAGGCGGTCCAGTTCGGGTCCTTCGGGATCAATGACGTGGTGCCACTCCATACGTCTATTGGACACGACGCCTGGTTTTCCATGCCATGACCCGGCACCAAGCGACAATCGCCAGGGTACGAAGCGCGGCTAATTACCGCGATTCCATGTGCGCCACGAACAACTGCTCTCTGTAAGCTTGCTGTCGCGGGTACGAGTACCAGGCGGCAGGTTGGCATACGACATGCATATCGAAGGTCGATTGCGCTGGCCGCAATCAAAAGGAGTCTAAAATGCTTGCAATACTCGCCGTTGTTCTTTTGGTCGCCTGGCTGCTTGGTATCTCGGTGTTTCACGTCGCGGGCGCAGCGATTCACATTTTGATTATCCTGGCCGTCATATCGCTGGTTATGCACTTTGTGCGCGGGCGCAGCGCGGTCTAAAGCACGCGTAAGCCCCTGACCACCCGCTAAAGCCTGTGGTGTTCCGGCACCCGATCAGGAAGCTGATCCGTCAGACAGTCCCCCGGATCAGCTTCGTGAGTTCGAGTCTCACCCCGGCCACTCAGTTGGCCTGGCTCCTCTGGTTTCGGGTTCGCTGGCGCGACGAGCGGCATCACACGGCAGCGTCCCCGGGCCCGGTTCCGAATCGCTCCACTTCGCTTTCCGAAGCCGTATCATGGGGCCGCCCAGCGCGGGGCCGAATACCCCGCGCCTGCGTTGCTCTGTTGACCCAGAGCAGGTTGTAGCGCCACCGAAACAGCAAAGCCAGCAATCAAGAGAACCGACGTGATGAGTTTCCACCTGAGGGACGCAAGTTGGCGAAACCACCACTCAACGAGGCCAGGCCCAACAGCCACATGGCACCTGCCAGCGCGACGGAACTGTAGATCGCCAGCCATCGTCGCCAGACCGTGGCGCTGCAAAGAAGCGCGAGAAACAATTTCCGGCGCCATTCCGTAGGTGTCTTAGCGCGTCCTCGCAGCGGGACATTCAATCATCGTACCGGTTCCAGGCACGCTGTGTTCACGACGCGAAATCCGAAAGAGTGCGACCTTGGATACGCTACGCTCGGAACTGTATGTTCCGGGTCGCTCTTCCTCTCTTCGCACTGCTTCCTTGTATCGCTCAGGCGCAAGCCCCTGAGCAGACCTTCGCGCGCCTTTGCGCCGGGTGCCACGGAGCAACTGCCAACGGCACGGATCGCGGCCCCTCACTGATCAACCGCCGGTCTCTCCGCCGCCGTACCGAAGCCCAGATCCACGAGCTGATCCGCGGTGGCGCACCCGGCGGCATGCCCGCGTTCCCCCTCCCCGAGCCAGAACTCCAGCCTCTGGCGCGCTACATACGTTCCTTCAACGCCTCTGCCTTCGAGCTCAAACCGGCGGGCGACGCCAACATCGGCGCGAATATTTTCTGGAAGACGGGCGCCTGCGCGACCTGCCACATGGTCCACGGCAACGGCGCGATGAACGGTCCTGACCTCTCGAACATCGGCAAAGAACTCACCGTACCTGAGCTGGAACAGGCTCTCACCGATCCCGCTGCCCGGGCAGGCGTTCACAACGCCGAAGGCTGTCCGGGCTGGGCGTTCTGTCCCGATGGTCGCTGGAGTTTGGTGCAGGTCCGGATGCGCAGTGGCGAAACGCTGCGAGGTTACGCCCGTGCGCAGGGCAAGCACGACCTTCAACTGCAGACGCTGAACGGCAAAATGCGACTGCTGAACGATACCCAGTATTCCGCCGTGACTAAAGACAAGACCTCGGCCATGCCCGCCTTCACCGGCACCGCTTCTGCACGCCGGGATCTGATCGCGTGGCTGAGCCAGCAGGGCGGCATTCCTGAAGGACCTCTCGAAACCGGCTTGCCCACAACTCCTGGCGACCTTGATGCCATCCTCAAGCCAGCACCCGGCGACTGGCCCACCTACAACGGCGCGCTGCACGGTAACCGGCACAGTCCACTGACGCAGATCACCACGGCGAACGTCTCTCGCCTGCAGCCCCGCTGGACGTGGTCCACAGACTATCAGGGACTCGAGACCACGCCGCTCGTCTCCGAAGGCATCATGTACGTCACCGGCCCGAACCAGATCTGTGCTCTTGACGCCGCGGCTGGCCGCACGATCTGGTGTTACCAGCGTCCCCGCCACTCCGGAGCAACCATCGCGGGCGATGCTGCGAAGGGCGCGAACCGAGGCGCGGCACTTCTCGGCAACAGCGTCTTCTTCGGAACCGACGACGCGCACCTCATCGCGGTTAACCGCGTCACCGGCGCGCTGATGTGGGACGTGGATATGCGCGAGGGCAAAGGTGCGTTCGGTTCCACCGGTGCGCCGCTGGTGGTGGGCGACCTCGTCATCGCGGGGGTAGCAGGCGGCGATGGTCCCCTGCGTGGCTACCTGACGGCGTACAAGGCCGACACCGGCAAGCAGGTCTGGCGCTTCTTTACCGTGCCCAGGCCGGGCGAGAAAGGCGCGGAAACGTGGAAGGGTTCCGCCATCGAGGTCGGCGGCGGCGCTACCTGGACCTCGGGATCGTACGATGCCGAAACCGGCCTGCTCTACTGGCCCACCGGCAATCCTTATCCTGATACCGATGGCGACGAGCGCGAGGGCGATAACCTCTACACCAACTGCGTGCTCGCGCTCGATCCGAAGACGGGCCAGCTGCGCTGGCACTACCAGTTCACGCCCCATGATCTGCATGACTGGGATGCCACGGAGCCGTTTGTGCTCGTCAATGCTCGTTACCAGGGCCGCGACCGCAAGCTGCTGATGCAGGCTAATCGTAACGGCTTCTTCTATGTCCTCGATCGAGTGACAGGCGAGTTGCTGCTGGGCAGGCCCTTCGTTCGCAAACTGACCTGGGCCAGCGGCATCGGAAAGGACGGGCGCCCCATTCTGCTGGAAGGCAACCGGCCGTTAAAAGCAGGCACGAAGACCTGCCCGGCAGTTCGGGGCGCCACGAACTGGTATTCGACTGCCTTCAATCCGGCGACGCGCCTGTTCTACACCATGGCGGTCGAGGACTGCAATATCTATCAACAGACGCAGTCCGGCGGGTTTGAGCCATATCGCGATCCGAACGACCCTGCCGAGAAGTTCCTCCGCGCCATCGATCCCGAAACTGGCCGGATCGTTTGGGAAGTGCCGCAGGTGGGCGCGCCGGAATCGAACTACTCGGGCGTTCTGTCTACGGCAGGCGGCTTAGTCTTCTACG
>JAOAPO010000542.1 GCA_025462945.1 Bryobacterales bacterium | reverse complement strand
GAAGAAGATGTCCCCGCCCAGACGCTGCGCCAGCAAAGGCGCACTCATATTCACCCCGCCATTCAGCTTGATGAAATCGCCGCCCACGATGGTCGCGGCACCGAAGCCGAGGAAGGTGGTCATCACGTAAAAAGTTCCAATGATGAACATGGCCCACACCACGCTGATCCGCGCCGTCTTCGCATCGGGAACGGTGTAGAACCGGACCAAAATGTGCGGCAAGCCAGCAGTGCCGAAGATCAGCGCCAGTCCGAGAGAGATCAGGTCGAGAGCGCCATAGGGCGGCTTGTACCGCAGGCCTGGCTCCAGAAAATTGACCACTTTGCCGCCTGACTTCACGTGAGCGATCGCATCGAAAAATGCCGCGAAGCTAAAGTCGAAATGGGCCAGCACTAATACGCTGAGCAGCAGAGTCCCCGCCATCAACAGCACCGCCTTGACGATCTGGACCCACGTAGTCGCCAGCATTCCGCCGAAGACCACGTAGGCCACCATCAGGACTCCCACGCCAACCACCGCACCATTGAACCCGATGCCCGAATCCTTCAGCAGCAACGCAACGAGAGTCCCCGCACCCACCATCTGCGCAATCATATAGAACGTGCTCACGATGAGTGTGCTCAGAGACGCCATGGCCCGCACGGGCCGTGGATTTAGCCGGTACGCCAGAACATCAGCCATGGTGTAGCTGCCGGCATTTCGCAGCGGCTCCGCCACCACCAGCAGGACGGTCAGATACGCCACCAGCCAACCGACGGAATACATGAAGCCGTCGTAGCCCTGAAACGCGATGATGCCCGCAATACCGAGGAACGAGGCCGCGCTCATGTAGTCGCCCGCTACTGCGATACCGTTTTGCCATGCAGTGATTCCGCGACCTGCGGCGAAGTAGTTCGTGGACCCCGACGACTGCCGGGCCGCTTTCCACGTGATCACCAGCGTGACCAGAATGAAGCCAACAAACATCAGAAGAGGTGTGGACATCAGCGATTCTGCTCCACGACGGCCGCAGCCATGCGGTCGAACTTTGCCGCGGCGCGAACGTAGAGCAGTGCAACGATCCAGGCCATGAAGAACTGCGACAGCGCAAACAGGTAGGCGACGTTGAGCGGTCCTGCGACCTTCGTCTTCATCAGCTCGGGGAACCAGCCCGCCAGCACGGGCAGCGTGAAGTAGTACGTGCAGAAAAAGATGAACGCGGGCACGATGAAGCGTTTCCTCGCGTTCACCAGCTTTCGAAACTCAGGACTTGCATCAATGCGCTGCCAGTGCGTCTGGCTCATCTGGATCTCCGAACCGCATCGTGCCAGGCTTCCATGCGACTCGCTCGCTCGCCTTCGCTCATACTGGGTTCGAAGCGGCGCTCCACGCGCCAGAAACTTTCCACTTCGTCCGCACCGCTCCAGATTCCTTCGGCGATTCCGGCCAGATACGCCGAACCCAATGCGGTAGTCTCCACATCCACGGGTCGCACTACGGGCTTGCCGAGAATATCGGCCTGGAACTGCATCAGGAAATTGTTGACCGCCGCTCCGCCATCCACGCGAAGTTCGGCGATCGATTCGCCGGAGTCGGCCTCCATGGCATCAATCAGATCGCGGCTTTGAAAGGCAATGCTCTCCAGCGCGGCTCGAACAATCTGCGCCTTACCGCTGGATCGCGTCAGTCCGCAGAGCAGACCTCGAGCGGCCGAGTCCCAATACGGTGCACCCAGACCCACGAACGCCGGCACGACGTGAACGCCGCCAGTGTCCGAAATGCCGGCTGCGATCTCTTCCGTCTCGGCAGCACTCTTGATGAGCCCCAGTCCGTCACGAAGCCACTGCACTACGGCGCCCGCCACGAACACGCTGCCTTCTACGGCAAACTGCGCTGACCCGTCGGCAGATGCCGCGCGTGTGCCGAGCAGGCGATTCCGCGAATGAGGCTGCACGCCCCCGGTATGCGTCAGGGCGAAGCACCCGGTGCCATAGGTGTTCTTCGAAAGCCCCGCCCGGAAACATGCCTGGCCGGCGAGCGCTGCCTGCTGATCTCCTGCGATGCCGCTGATTGGAATCTCCGCGCCCAGGATGTCGGCCATCATCATGCCAATCCGGCCCGATGATGGCACAATCTTCGGCAGCATGGTGCGCGGGACATCGAGGATGCGCAGCAGATCGTCATTCCACTCGCCGGTCTCCAGGTCCATGAGCATGGTGCGGGAGGCATTCGTAAAGTCAGTGACGTGGACCGTGCCGCCCGTCAGCTTCCAGATCAGCCAGGTGTCGATGTTGCCGAACAGGAGTTCGCCGCTGCGCGCCCGCTCTCTGGCGCCGGGAACGTTGTGAAGAATCCAGCGGATCTTGCTGCCCGAAAAATAGGCGTCGATCACCAGGCCTGTTTTCGACTCGATAAGGCCGCCGTCGATGGAGTGCGCCAGTTCGCTACAGAAATCGGCCGTGCGGCGGCACTGCCAGACGATTGCGGGTGCGACAGGTTCGCCGGTTTGGCGGTCCCAAACGACGACCGTCTCGCGCTGGTTCGTGATGCCGCACGCGGCGATCTCGGCCGCTCCTACACTCGCTTCAGCGAGGGTCGCCCGGGCGGCTTCGAGTTGGGCTCCCCAGATCGCCATCGCATCCTGCTCTACCCAGCCAGGGTGCGGATAGGCGCAGTCGAAGGGCACCGACTGCATTGCAATTCGCTCACCTCGCTCGTTGTAAAGCGCGGCGCGCGCGCTGGTGGTTCCTTCATCGAGCGAGAGAACATAGGGCATCTCCGCAATTATATGAGGGCGGCACTTTATAATGAAGAGAACCTATGTTTTTCCGCCGCGCCGTAGTCAAAATCACAACCTTCGACGACCGTTTGGGCGCAGCGCGCTCGGCCGGGTTTCGTACTGACTCCGTCGGAGGCGGCAAGACGCGGATCGAACGCAACGGCATTGCTGCCCTGGTGGAAGCGGGCGACGGCGGCATGCCGCGAGTCACTTCGCGGGCCGGCGTCGTCATGGGCGATGAGATCGGAACTCTGACTGACAGTGGGTACCAGAAATTCTTCGTTACGCCCCATGGCAAGCGCATGCCTGCGGTAGCGTCGGAACTCCGCGCAATTCACGACTTCCAGGAAGACCTGCGGGAAGCGATGGGTTTGATTTCGCTCTACAACGAGTCTCTGGGTACGGTGTCAAACCAGTACATCTATGATCGTGTGGAAGGCCGAGACAAAGGCACGTACGACAAGCCCTGGGAAACGGCCAAGGTCTAGGTTTCGTCTACTGGCAGGGTGCGATTCGGATCAGGACCACGGTGACGTTATCGGGGCTGCCAGCCTCATTCGCGGCGTCCACCAGACGCTGACAGGCGATCTCGAGCGGGGCGTCCTTCGCGGCGAGGATCTCCTCGATCATTTCCGGCGCGACCACGCCATGCAGACCGTCACTCGACAGCAGCAGGACGTCACCGGCCTTCAGTTCCAGCGCATAGTAGCGAATCCGAACCGCTGACGCGACGCCCACGGCCATGGTCAGGACATGCCGCATTGGGTGCGTTTTCAGGCTCGCTTCATCTAACCCCAGCGGGCGACCGACCTCCTGCACCCAGCTCTGGTCTTCCGTGATGGCTCGCAATGTGCCGTCCTGAAGCAGGTAGGCACGACTGTCGCCGACGCTCGCGATTGCCACATCGTTTTTGTCCGTCTCGAGAACTGCGACCAGCGTGGTTCCCATGCCTTCGAGCCTGGGGTCCAGGGTGGCTTCAGAAAGTACCTTCTGATTCGCATCCTCGACGGCACCCAACAGAGCAGCCGCGTCGCGATGCGATGAATTGGACAGAGCCTCGGTGACGCACTCGACCGCGAGCTTCGACGCCCGCTCGCCGCCGCGCGCACCGCCCATCCCGTCAGCGAGCAAGAACAGGCCTATTTCCGGGACAATTCGGAAGCAGTCCTGATTACTTGATCGGACCCGCCCAGGGTCAGTCAACGCAAAAGCCTCAAGCATTTAGTGCAACTTCTCACTATAGAACAGCGGGGTTGTTGTGGCTCTTCTAAGTACAATAACTGCAAGACCCTGGTGTCTGGCAGCTCGTCCCAGAGCGTTCCACGCTGCCGGAAGCAGGTGCATGAAAAGGGCCAATGAACACGATCTGCGAACTCCGCATAAAGTAGAAGAGGTTGATCATCGCTCCCATCTATTTTTTCGCCGCCACGGTCACTTTCGAAGAATCTTTTCGGACGGGGCTGCTCGCTTTGCAGCGCAACGACCTTGCGGCGGCCAGGACTGCACTGGAAGCTGCCTCGAAACTTGCGCCTGCCAATGCGCGCGTCTGGATCGCTCTGGCTCAAACCTATCGCAAGCTCCAGGTGGGTCCAGAGGCGGCTTCCGCTGTTGCGAAGGCGGAAGTGTTGGGCTCGCGCGACCCGCTGGTGAGCAGCAGCCTGGCGCTGTACTACGCCGAGGCCGGCGAGACACTGAAGGCAGCCGAAGCACAGGCGCGATACGCGGAGCTTGCGCCCAAAGATACGCAGGCGCGCGAACGAGCCGAATCCATGTTTTTCGAAGCGGCTCAGCCGCTGCTGCAGCAGGGCAGGTTCGGCGACGCCATCACTATCCTCAGCGCCGGTACGAAGAGGTTAAAGGACAGCGCGCAGCTTCATCTCGCGCTCGGGGTTGCCTATTACGGCATGCGGCGCTTTGACGACGCCGCGACTGCGTTCATTCGGACAATCGAGATCGCTCCCGAGACCAGCCAGCCGTACGTATTTCTTGGCCGCTTTTTGGATCAGATTCCGAGCCGTGTTCCTGATGTGACCAGGATGTTTATCGCCTGGGAAAAAGCGAACCCATTGAGCGCCGTCGGCTACTTCCTGCATGCCAAAGCCCTGAACGTGCAATCCCTGGAGCCGGAGACGGCCCGGGAGCTTCTGGAGAAATCGATCTCGATTAACGAGCGCGACGCGCCTGCGCACTTCGAACTCGGCACGGTACTTGATCGTCTGCGGCGTTATGCGGAAGCGGCCAGGGAATTCGAGCGGGCCGCCGAACTGGCTCCCAATGACTCTGCCACTCACTACCGGCTCGCGCGCGTCTACGACCGCCTCGGAAAGCCGGACGCCGCCGCGGCAGAGCGCGCAAAGCATGCAGCTCTCGCAAAAGTCGCGAAGGGCATCCAATAGAAAAAGGGCGGCTCGCCGAAGCGAGCCGCCCTTTGTTTGTTACTGCTGGTTGCTGGTTAGAACGACAACCGGAGCGAACCCTGGATACGACGTTCCGTTCCGTTCACCGTGCTGGTGATCAGACCGAAGTTGCCGTTGTTGTTCGGATTGACTGCCTTGCTGTCGTTGATGTTCATACCCGGGTTGCTGAAAACCGGGTGGTTGGCAAGGTTGATCGCTTCACCGCGGAACTGGAACTTGAAACGTTCAGTGAGGTTGAAGTCCTTGAACGTCGAGAAGTCCACAGTCCTGGTGGGCGGGCCCGTCATGTTCTGGATACCGAGATTGCCACCGGTCAAAGACGCGGCAACCTTGTAAGCGTTAATGTCGAACCACTGTTCTGGTTTGCGACCGCCCGCGGGAGCCTGGTTGGCCGTGTAGCCGGGAATCACATCCGGCATACAGCGGCTCCAAACACCCTGGCAGCTCTGTCCGTTCAACGTGTAAGTGACACCCGTGCGAAGCGTAACCAGACCGTTCAGGTGCCAGTTGCCGAGGATGATGTCAGCCGCCTTGTTCAGATTCGCGCCGAACTGCTTGCCGCGACCGAACGGAACGTCGTAGTTGAAACCCGTCGTGAAGCTGTGACGGATATCCCAGGCAGCGCTCGAGTAGCCAGAAGCCCAGTTCGACGGGTCAGGGAAGCCGAAGTTAGATGAACCGCTGAGGGTGGTGCCGGCGTTCGCGAGAGCATGGCTCCACGTGTACGCCGTGAGGAACTGCAGCCCTCGCGAGAAGCGCTTTTCCAGCTTTGCGGTGCCAGCGGCGTAGTTGCCGAAGCCGTTGGTGATAGCAGTCTGGATATTGTTTCCGACGGAAGTGCAGGTCGGGCAGGCCGCGTTGATGTAGCGGCGGCTGTTCGCGCTGATCGAACTGTCGGTGGTGCCCAAGTTGGTGTAGGTATCCGGGTTGGCAAGGATCAACTGGTGTGCCTGATGATTTCCTTCGTAGCCAAGTTCCAGGGCCATATCGTAGGGCAGTTCGCGCTGGAACATCACGTTCCACTTGTGAACCAGCGGATTGCGGAAGTTTGTTGCGACACCGAGGAACTTGATGGTGGCGTTCAGGCTGAACGGAGTCGACGGGAAACCGCCGGTGAGTCCGCCGGGCATGAACTGACAGCCAGCCGCAGCACATAACGGATCAGAGATGCCGACGAAGCTAGATACGCCGGACGCTGGCCGCGTGAGGTCTGACTGCTGGTTGAACGGTACACCTTCGCCTCTGTTTGGGCTGCCGCCCTGATTCTCTTCGCCGCCGTAGAAGATACCGTAGCCGGCGCGGATGACAGTCTTGGGCGCCACCTGATAGGCGATGCCGATGCGGGGTCCGATATCGAACTTATCCCACGGGATGAGGTACTGGTTGACCTCGCCACGGCTTACTTTGACGTTCGGGAACGCCGTCGCGAAGTTCGGGGGCAGAGCGAGATCCTGCTGCTTGCCTTTCGGGATGTAGAGCGTCATCGTCTGCAGGTCGAAGTTCGCCTGCCGTCCGAAACGTTCACCGATGGGCGACCACAGCTCGTAGCGCACACCGATGTTGATGGTCAGCTTGCGGTTCACCTTCCAGTCGTCCTGGAAATAACCGGCCCACGCGACCTTCTGTGACGAGATGAAGTTCGTCGTCGAGATCGAAGAATTGTCGATCTGCCCGATCAGCGCCGAAGCGATACCGTCACCCGTGAGGGTGTTGATATTGCCACTCAGGCTTGAGGAATTTGTCGACGGGAATGCGGTCTGGTTGTTGCTGTAGTTCACGATGCCGTGCGGAGCAGGAACCTGGAAGAACGGGAACTTGATCTGACGGAATTCCGCGCCCATCTTGATTGCATGGCCACCCTTGGCGATCGAAATGTTCTGGACGAAGTCCCAAACATTGTTGTATTCGAGAGTCGGACTCCACTGAGCACCACCGAAACCGGTGTAGCCGCTGGCGCTGAAATTCGGAAGGCCGCCGTTATTGGCAGCCGAAGTGGTCGGATTGTAGCCGCCAATTCCAAACTGGGCGTACGCATCAAGGTCCGGAACGGCGCCGACGCGCGAAGTCACCAAACGCGTGAAGCTGGCGCGGGTTTCAGAAACGATGGTCGGGCTCCAGACACGGGTGAAGCTGACCTGAGCATTGCGGCTCAGATCGATTTCGCCCGCTCCGTTGAAACCGCTGTTATCGAGGGCGCCCGCGAACGGGGCAACGCTGCGCTTGCTGGTGTCACCCCAGCTCATCGAGCCGAAGATGCTGTTCTTTTCGCTCAGCCGGTAGTCGACGCGAGCGTCGCCCTGGTCGGTGGTCTGGCTGCCCGCCGTGTTGTAACCGAAGTTATTGGTCGGAGCACCGCCCACAGAATTTCCGGTCTGGTTTGGTGCCGGGAACAGCTGCAGGATTTTGGCGAAGGCCGGATCAAAGCGGCTGGGCGGAATGATGTTGCCCGCGAACGGGGTCCGCGAAACCGGTCTTGCCGCCGTACCTGTCGTAGTACGCGGGTCGAAGATCTGACCCCTGAGGAAGGTTACCGGGGCGCCGTCAACATTGTTGCCGGTGCCGGCTACGGTGCCGAGGATACCCGAGAAGTCTCCGGCTTTCATTTGAGCTGTGGGAACGGTCCCGGTTGTCGTGAAGAAGCCGAGTCCACCGGGATTCGAACCGGAGGACGCAATGCGCGTGCCCTGGTAGTCGCCGAAGATGAAGAGTTTGTTCTTGATGATCGGAGCGCCCATCGTGGCACCGAACTGATTCTGAATGAACGGACCTTTGCCGCGAGCGACGCGGTTGTTGCCCCAGCTGTTCGCATTCAGTTCCCGGTTCTGCAGGATTTCGAAAAGGCTGCCGTGTACTTCGTTCGAACCAGACTTCAGGTTGACGTTGATCACGGCGCCAGCTGCGCGTCCGTATTCTGCGTTGAAACCGTTCGTCATGATGCTCATTTCGCCAATCGCTTCAACCGACGGTCCGACCGCGTAGGCGGTCTGGTTGAGGAAGTCGATGGTGTTGACGTTGTTGTCCACACCGTTGAGCAGGAAGTTGTTCTGGCCGTTCGAGCGAACGCCGCCGGCGGAGAAACCGCCGTTGGCCGAATCGCGTGCGCCAGGTTCCGCCGGTACAACGCCGGGCGAAAGACGCGCGAGATAAGCGAAGTTACGCTGCCCGCCGAGCGGTACGTCGGTCAGGGTTTTCGCGTTGATTGCCGCGCCCACTGAAGTGGTTTCGGTCTGCAGCAGCGGAGCTGACGCACTGACTTCAACTGTCTGGCCGATGTCACCGACGGTGAGGACGACGTCGAGGCCGGTACGTTCACCGGCGCGCAGAAGGACGTCCTTCTGTTCCGCGGTGCGGAAGCCCGGTGCGCTGACTTTTACGTTGTAAGTTGAGGGACGCAGTGCCGGGCGAAGGAAGTCGCCGCCCGAACCGGTGATCAAGGTGTAAACCTGACCCGTTGATACTTCCGTTACAACTACTTTTGCGTTGGCGACGACGCCGCCCGACGGATCGGTGACGGTTCCGACCAGAGTTCCAAGATCGCGTTGCGCAAACATTGCGCACGCACAAAACAGTGATATCAGAGCAATACGAAGCCCTGCCTTAAGTTGATGCATATTCCTCCCCTGGGTCTTGCTGTGTAGCATGGACCGATTCGAATCCTAGCACCGATGATGAATGGAATCAAGCATTTCCGGGCTATTTGTAAGGGCCTGCAAGTTTTTTGTTGGTAT
This sequence comes from Bryobacterales bacterium, assembly GCA_025462945.1. Taxonomy (GTDB): domain Bacteria; phylum Acidobacteriota; class Terriglobia; order Bryobacterales; family Bryobacteraceae; genus BOG-234. The sequence goes on along the minus strand of JAOAPO010000542.1, from coordinate 7,089 downwards.
ACGGTTTTTGTCATTCCGGGTATGATAAACGGTAAGTTTTAAGCGGGCTCCAAGTCGTTTGGATGCGGCCGTTTTGCCGTCGGGGGTGATGCGTGTAGCATCTGGCCGTATTTTGAATTCCAAAAATGGAAGACGCCGCGACGCGGTCGGTCGAGCCCTGTTCTGAGCTGTTTCACGGGAGCGTTATAGTCGTAAGGTCCCCAAGAGCGTGCCTTTGAGACGACAGTGGCCTTCCAAATTGCCGGTTCTGGGTTGTGCCGCGCTGGCGGTTTGGCTGGCGTTCGCCCCCGCCGCAGAGCCACAGGCCTCCGAAACTGCTGATCATCCGGCCGGGTACGTCGACGGTCGTGTTTGCGCGTCGTGCCACCGCCAGATAGCCGACGATTATCAGAAAACCGGCATGGGCCGGTCATTCTTCCGCCCGCTTCCTGAGTCGTCACCCGAGGACTACGCGGCAGGTGAGGACGTTTACGTCCCGTTGACCAAAACCCATTTTTCGATGCGCCGCCGCGGCGGTGAGGTCTTCCAGCGCCGCTGGCAGATCGGGCTTCATGGCGAAGAGATCAACGTGGAGCAGATGAAGGTCGATTACGTGATGGGCTCCGGCAATCACGCTCGTTCTTATCTCAGTCGGACCGCAGCCGGTACGCTGATCGAACTCCCTTTAGGCTGGTTCCGTTCGGGCGAGGCGTCCGGCTATTGGGACATGTCGCCCGGCTCCGACACCGACCACCCTTTAACCCGCCGCTTTGTTTCCTACAAATGCATGTTCTGTCATAACGGCATCCCCGGTATTCCGGCGCAGAATACCGCTCCAGGCGCGGATCCCGTTTTCAGCGGCGATATGCCCGAGGGCATCGACTGCCAGCGCTGCCATGGCCCCGGTGCCGCGCACATCAAGGCCGTCAGTACGCCGGGCGCGAAGCGCGAGCAGATCCGCGCCAGCATCGTCAACCCCGCGCGCCTCAGTCCCGCACTCGCGATGGATGTCTGCACGCAGTGCCACCTTGAGACCACAAGCACCCGCATCCCTGCAACCCTCGTGCGCTTCGACCGCGGGCCGTTTTCCTTCAGGCCGGGTGAGCCGTTCGGCAACTTTGCGATCTCGTTCGACCACGCGCCTGGCACCGGACACGACGACAAGTTCGAGACGGTGAACTCCGTCTATCGCATGCGGCAGTCGAAGTGTTTCACCGAAAGCGCGGGCCGGCTGCTCTGCCAGACCTGCCACAATCCCCATCGGGTACCGCGCGGCGAGGAGGCGGTTCGGCACTACTCCAGCGTATGCATCCAGTGCCACGATCAGCGGCAAGGCGGAATCGCCCCAATTGCACAACTGACCTCATCGGGGAAACATCCGGCAGGCAGCGACTGCGTCTCCTGTCACATGCCGAAGCGCCGCGCCGACGACATACCTCGCCTGGTCATGACCGACCACTTCAGTAGACGCAATCCTCCGCAGACGCTGGCGAAGCTCACCTCCCCGCCGCGCGAGCTGTATCTAGGAGAAGTCGTTCCGTACGACCCCTCACCTCTGCCGAAGACGGACGAGAATGCGCTTTATGTAGCAGTGGCGCAGGTCGGGCTCGGGAACAATGTGCAGCGCGGTCTGCCGCAACTGGCGCGCGAGGTCGCGAGAGTGCGTCCCAGGAATACCGAGTTCTACATGATCCTGGGTGACACGCAACAAAGCGTTGGAGAGTTCCGGGAAGCCATAGCGGCCTATGACGAGGCGCTGAGGCTGCAACCGAAGTTTGCGCGTGCCCTGCGCGCGAAAGCCACCACTCTGCAGGCGTCGGGCAAGTTGCTTACCGCCGAGGCGGCAATGAAGCAGGCGCTGGAAGCGGCGCCGAATGACCCGGAGACCTGGTATCGCTATGGGCTTCTAGACGGCGCTTCCGGACGCCTGCCGCAGGCTGCGGAGAAGATCGCCAAGGCTATCGCGATGGATCCCACGCTGCCTGAGAAGTCGCGGGCTCGGGCGGATCTTCGCCTGAAATCCGGCGACGCTGAGGGTGCGCGGACGGCACTGAACGACGCTCTGCGAATTGATCCCTACGACGAAGCTGCCTGGGATCTTTCCGGGCGGCTGTACTCCCAAAACGGCGAAACCGCGGAAGCAATGTTTGCCTTCGAACGAGCAGTGGCTCTGAAGCCAGGTTCCGCCCCCTACCTTTACGACTACGCACTCGCTCTGGCCCGCGCAAACCGCTTCGATGAGGCGGAACAGCGTGCAAAGGAGGCACTGCAGGCCGACAGCAAGCTGGCGACCGGCCATGAGTTGCTGGGCGGGCTGTACGAGCGCAGATCCGTGTGGCCCTCCGCGATCGCCGAGTATGGCAAAGCCATCGAACTCCAGCCGTCGCTGACCCGCGTCCGCCTGCGCCTTGCGGGCATTTTAGTGCAGCAGGGCGACCGGGCCGGCGCACTCGAACAGCTTCGCGCAGCGGCGAAGGACCCCGACCCCGCTATGGCCGCGCAGGCATTGAAGTTGCTGCAACAGCTGACTGGCCAATAGCAGCCCCTCGCGCCGCAAGCAGGAGAAGCACTCCAGCCAGCAGATACACCGATGATGCCATCGCGATGGCCGGCCCAAGGCCCTGGCTCTCTGAAATCCAGCCGATCACAAGCGGTGCACTGCCCCCGCCCGCGAGCCACCCGAAGGTGTTCATGAAGCCGGCCGCCGTTCCGCGCGTTTCCGTACCGACTGTGTCGAACATCGACGCGAAGATGTTGGCATCGTATAGGCCTTTGAAAAGCCCCCACACGGTGAGCGCCACAATCAGCCAGCCGAGCGACTGCGTCATACCGCACAGCGCCACACACGGCGCGCCGCCGAAGACCCCGATCGCCTGCACCAGCATGCGTCCGCCGGGAGTCCGCGCGCGCCACTTGTCGGCGAGCCAGCCTCCCAGCAATGACCCGCACATGCTCGCCGCCTGCACATAGATCGTGGCGCTCAGGCCCGACATGGCGAGGCTCATGTGAAAGCGGTCGAACAGGAACTTGGGCATCCACGTCAGCAGCACCACTGCGACGAAATTCGCGCAGCAGAACGCCCCCATCAGCAGCAGCGCAGGCTTCGACGACCAAATCTGCCGCAGGCTTTCGCGCAGCGGCACCTGCCGGACGACGTCGTTGTCGGCCGCTCCGCGTACCGGCTCAATGAGCCAGCGGTTGAGGACGAAGCCCAGCAGGATTCCCAGCCCACCGAACACAACGAATGACCAGCGCCAGCCGTAAACCTGCCCAATCAGGCCGGCGAAGAATCCTCCCGCGATCGTGCCTGCATAGACGCTCGTCTGGTGGATGCCGATAGCCCGAGAGCGGGTCTCCTTTCCGTGATAGTCGCTGACCAGCGACATGGAAGCCGGGAAGTAGAAGGTCTCGCCCAGGCCCTCGAGGGCGCGCATTGCAAACAGCCCGCGGAACCCGGTGACCGCGGCGGTCGCCGCGCAGATGATGCTCCAGACATAGAGGCCGCCGAGGATGGCCGTCTTGCGTCGCATGCGGTCTACCAAGGCGCCTGCGAACATCCCGCCCAGCCCGTAGACCCAGGCGAAAGCGCTGCCCAGCAGCCCGAGTTGCACGTTGCTCAGGTGCATGGAGCTTTGCAGCAGAGGGAAGACGGAGAAGATCGCCTGGCGGTCAGCGTAATTGAAGAACGAGATCGCCCATAACATGGCGACGACGTGCCAGCGATATCGTGGGTTGATCAACAGGCGATTATACGTGCCCGTTACAATTGAATAGTGCCCAAGGTAACTTTCCTGCCCGCAAACGAGACGTTCGAATATGAGGAAGGCAAGCTCCCGTATAAGGGCCACGGTCTGCCGGGCTCACTGCTTGACGTTGCAATGAACTTCGGTTTTCACCTGGAGCACGCCTGCGGCGGAAGCTGCGCCTGCACGACCTGCCACGTGGTCGCGAAGCAGGGCGTCGACAACCTGTCTGAGATCGAAGATGATGAGATCGACCGAGTGGAACAGGCCGCGGACTTCCAGCTCAACTCGCGGCTCGGCTGCCAGGCAGTTGTGAAGGGCGATGTCACTGTTTATATCCCCGAGTGGAACCGCAACTACGTCAGCGAAGGTCACTAAACGTGAAAAGGCCGCCCACGCAAGTGAGCGGCCTGCGTGCTTCAGTCGTGTTTACTTCTTTCTGATGATGATGCTGCCGTTCATGGATTCGAACCGGTATTCTGGCCCGCCGCCGTTGATGGTGCCGTAAACACTGTGATCGATTCGAATCCGGTACCTGCCGTTCTTCCCGCGACCGTCCTCAATCACGGGCTTTGCCGTATCCGGTTCCAGCTTCACGTCGAAATCGCTGAAGACCTCTCCGCGCTCTGACTTCACCCGCACCCGGGCCTTCGTGTCAGCCGGAAGCGTCACGTCAATCTTCCCGTTCAGCGTCGTGAATGACATCGGCTTATCGCTCGTAATCTTATCCATGTTGACGGTGATGGACCCGTTCACCGAGTGCGCGACGACTGATCCCGCAACGTTTTTCAGCGTGATCGCCCCGTTCACGATATCGGCCTCGATCTCGCCCGTGATTCCCGTTACGTCGATATGCCCTCCGTTCACGGAATTCAGACGAAGCGAAGCATTGGGGGGCGCCGCGATCACGACATCCCCGCCCATCCCAGCGCGCCCGGTCTGAATCGTCACTACATTTTTTTCTTCGATCACATCCATACCGCCTCGGTTCACATCGATGCGGTGCATCCCGGACGGGGTCTCCGGACGCGACCGCTTCCGGGACTCTCCCTCGGCAGCCTCCACCACGACCTGGCCCGGCTGACCTGCTGTCACCGTGATGCTGCCGGTCACCTGACTGACCCGAATGGTAGCCGGCTGCGATGGATTCGACAGCGGAACCGTGATCTTGTCCTGCGCCGCGCCGAGTGCGGCAAACCCCAGCGCCAGCGCGCCAATCTGCCTGATCATCATGCCTGTCTGTCTCCCTGTGCTTCTCTAGCGACCCTGCTTACGAATCTGAATCTTGCCGTTCAGCGTTTCGAACCGAAGCTCCGGCCCGCCCGCCCCTACTTTCATTCGCTGTGCGCCACGTGAACGGAACGCGAAGCGACCTTCGCTCTTGCTGACCTCGCCCGCTGGCGACGCCAGCGCCGTCGTCTCGAAATCCGTATACGCCGCACCGTTGAAGGTCTTCACCTGAATGTTGGCCGCAAGGTTGGGCTGGAAAGTCGCTTCAATCTCGCCGTTGACGGTCTTGAACGAAGTGTCGGCCTTCGGGTTCTCGCGGAACGATGCAGTCATGCGCCCGTTCACCGTTTCAACCGTGCCCGCGCCACCGATATTCGTCAGCGTCACCGGGCCGTTCACCGTCCGGACATCAAACTTGCCCAGGGTTTCTTCGGCTTTCACGCCTCCGTTGACGCTGTTTAGATGCAGCGCACTGTTACGAGGTACTCGCACGGTGAGGTTGTAGGTTACGTCGTACTCGCGCCGGTCGCGATCATGGAAGCCGTGGTTGTCCGGCCCCCGATTACCGCCGTTGCGGAACGGCCCGTTCACATACAACTGCGCGATGCCGTCCTTCTGGTTGATATCGAGCGTCACCTCGCGCTTCGCCCGATCCAGTTCCTGCCTGTCGTTGTAGCGAATGACCTTCTCGCCCTCCACCCGCATCGTGTTTCCGTTATCGCCGATCACAGTCACCGAACCGTTGACGTTATCCACGTCCAGGGCGGTGGCTCCGGCCGGGAACGTGTGCCGCACGGGCTCCTTAAACTCTTCGCGATAATCGCGTGGGAAGGCAGCCGTAGCTGTGGCCAGCACTCCCAGTGTCAGGAATGTACATAGTCTTTGCATTTGATTTCTCCTACCTGAACTGTGTTAACTGCTGCGTAGCGCGCCCCGCCCGTTCGCGGACGGTCTGGTCCAGATCCGGGCGCCTGGCGAACTGCCGCAATGCCCCGACTGCCTGCTTGTCTCTTGCATCCACCAGATACCCGATGAGTGCGGCCTGGACCGTGGGTGACTCCTGCCGGTTCAACGACTGCTCAAGAGACTGCCGGACCTGCGGCTGGCCGGACGCACGGCTCAGCGCATCGATCGCCGCCAGCCGGACGTTCACGCTGGGGTCCTGGTTGACAGCCTGGATCAGCGCAGATATCACTTCCGGCTCGATGCGCGGCATCTGCGTGGAGTAATCCACGCCGCGCAGTCTCTCAGACGCCGACTGTTCTTTCAGCAGCGACAACGCGACCATCTCTTTCGTGCTCGCGACTTCTTCCCGCAGCGCTGCAATTTCGGTCTTATTCGTCTGGCGTGACACCGCACTGAAATTCGATCCAACGGCCAAACCCAAAACCAAGCAGGCCCCGGCGACCGTCACCTGCCAAACCGGGCGATTCGGCCACAGCGCTGCCAGCGAGAACTTCCATGCCTCGGGCCGACGCTGCCGGGCCCTTTGGACGCCAAGCGATTCGATGGTTGCATCCCAACGCGCCTGCATCGCGAGACTCGGCTCCGGTGCCGGGATATCCGCCAGCCGCTCCCACATCGCGGACAACTGCATCATCTCCGCCGCGCACTCCTGGCACTCGGCAAGATGGCTGCGAAGCTTCGTCTGCTCATGCCCCTCCAGCTCGCCCGTCCACGACGCGGCGATCCGTTCCTTTGCCCAGATGCACATCATGATGCCTTCTCCCTTTGCAGGTTCACGTAGATCGAACTCATTTCCTTCATGGCGCGAAACACTCTTACTTTCACGGTCCCTGTCTCCGCGCCCACGATCTGGCCGATTTGCTCGTACGTCAGACCCTGAAACCGGCTGAGCACGATCAACTCCCGCTTCTCATCCGGCAACTCGCGCATGGCACGATGCAGCAGCGCCAGGTCCTGCTGTTTCGCGTAAGTCTCGAACGGATCGGGACGGCCGCTTTCTACGGCCTCGAATTCATGTCCTTCGCCCGGCGTCTCCAGCCGGTGCTTCTTTGCCTGGTCGGCAAAGGCATTCCGCGCAATCCGGTACATCCAGGCGTCGAAGCTGTCACCGGCGGTGTACGTGTGTTTATACCGGATCATTCGGACAAAGACGTCGTGGACGAGATCCTCC
>JAOAPO010000534.1 GCA_025462945.1 Bryobacterales bacterium | reverse complement strand
AAGCAAGCGGGACCGACAAAGCCGAATCGAGCGAAAACGAACGCAAAGCCGAAGTGACTCACTTGGTGGCACTGACTTGAAACGGATCCCTTCAGCCGTCGCCCGCTCCGCCGGTCTTAAAGTGGGGCTGCCCGTTCTTTATTAACAAACGATGCGCGAACCAAAACCCACACTGGCTCAGAAACTGGCTCGGTTCGATACGGAGAAGCACGGCGGCGAAGCCGCCAGCCGCCCCGCCCGATCGCGAGCTTCAGTTGGTCCCGTCGCGCAAGTCCCTGGGCCTCCGAACGGAGCGACATGATTTGGATCGACCTTCAGCCTCAGGCAGTCGGGATCACCAGGGCCGAGTGGCGCGACCGCCGGCTCCGAGGTCATTGGACCAGGCTCCGCTGGCGACCAAATCCTCTTCACTCTTTTGGAGACCGCCGGCACGGCCGGCAACTTGATCACCGATCCCAAAGCTGGGACGGGCGAAGTGGTTCAGACCGCCTGAGTGCTCTCCGGAGCGATCGCTCGCGATCCCGTAAAGAAGGCACATTCGTCGTACATTGAGTACGCATGCTATGAATACTGTCAAAGTAGGCATCCGGGAATCCCGGAAAACCTCGCTGGCTTCCTGGAAGCCGGCACCCCCCTCGCCATAATGCGGCATGGCGAAACCCTCGGCTTCTTTGTTCCGGCCCAAAAGCGTTCCCGCAAAGCTCAACTGGAAGCGATGCGAGCCGCCGCCCGAGATCTGGATCGCATGATCGTATCTCGAAGAAGACGAGACTGCAAAACGGGAGGACCGCCTCGGAAGAGTACAAGGAAAATCCAGCGCACCGCCCGCTCCCGCAAACGAGATTCCAGCTAAGACTCTCGTAATTGTGAGAACATCTACATTTAATGCGGCGAGTCTATATTGCAGGGCCTTATAGTCAGGGTGACGTGGCCGAGAACGTACGAAATGCCTACGTAATGGCTAACTGTCTGGCCGACATGGGGTTTGCGCCTTTCGTGCCTCACGCGACACACTTTTGGCACCTCTTGTTTCCTCGGCCCTATGAATTTTGGTTGAACCTGGACAACGAGTTTCTGCCCGTTTGTCACGCTCTCATCCGCTTACCGGGAGCGTCCAGCGGTGCCGAGAAAGAGGTCCTTCTCGCCCAGCAGTTGCAGATTCCTGTTTTCACCGAGATAGACGCACTGGCCAGACACTTCGGCGTTGTAGGGATCTGAGCTATGGGACTCGAGCCAACCAAAGCGATTGAGAGATCGGTCGACAGTGTAGCTAAGATCTACGCAATCATAATAGGTCTCGCTCTGACTGAATCAGTGAAGACCTTGATTGTCAAAGACACTCACGGTAATATCTCGCTCGATCTTCCGACCCTCTGGGCAGGAAGCCCAGCTTTTCTAGCCTTTGTTTTTACCTTGGTTCCGTTCTGGCATGGCATGAACCGACACTTGGACCGCTGCTACCTTGAAAAAGCACACGCCGTTGTGCACGGCGCATTGCTTCTGGATCTCTCGGTCTTCTTCATTGAAGCAAGCATTTTTCTGATCGGTGGTTGGTCTCTCCGCTCCGGCTTAAGCACGTTCTACTGCTTAGGTGTCGTGTTGCTGATCGACGTTGTGTGGGCCGCTATCTCCCACCAGATACACTTCCCCGGCGAGAGGTCGCATTCACTAAGTTGGTCGACCATCAATATTGGTGCCATTCTCGCTATGCTCGGCGTGCTTACCTTCAGTTTCGATCCCAAGCCACCCTTGCTAATGGCTATCGCGATGGTTCGCACCATCGTTGACTACCGGAACGGCCGCGCTTTCTATTTCCCTGACAGCGTTCGCAAAATTACCAAGGCGGAAGCGGGTCTTCAGCCGCGTAGCATCCCGCGGCGTTAGCTCGTGCCGCAAGCCCACCTGCACGACCGATATCTGCCTTCCAGTTACTCATCTAACACTCGCAGCCCGATCTCAATCACCCAGGTGGCATCATATACTCTTCAGTACCAGCCTCCCTCAATGCGCCCGAATCCAGCCCACCTAAACCATAAATGGCCGCCCTCGAAGAACTAACCCGCGGCGCAGCTGTCCAAGGCATCCTCGCAGACCGCCTCGTCACCGTCATCGACGTTCAGTGGTTCGGCTCCGCATCCCTTGAACTGACCTACAAAGACCCCACCGGCAAGCTCGGTTCTGAACTCCTCTACCGTGACCGCGAACCCGACCTCACCGTCGTCTCTATAGGCCGCCCCTGGAGCTTCGACGGCGACGGTGCCCTCTTCCGCCTCGTCTCCGAAGCCCACCGCATCCGCCTGGCCCACCTGTTCGATCCGGTCCTGGCCGTCCACACGTCCCTAGTCGAACCACTTCCCCACCAGATCACCGCCGTCTACGAGGAAATGCTCGTCCGCCAGCCCCTCCGCTTCCTCCTCGCCGACGATCCGGGCGCGGGCAAAACCATCATGGCCGGCCTCCTCATCAAGGAACTCATCGCCCGCGCCGACCTCCAGCGTTGTCTCATCGTCTGCCCCGGCAGCCTCGCCGAGCAGTGGCAGGACGAACTCTACCGCCGCTTCCACCTATCCTTCGACATCCTCACCAACGACAAACTCGAAGCCGCCCGCACCGGCAACTGGTTCCTCGAAAACAACCTCGCCATCGCTCGTCTCGACAAGCTCAGCCGCAATCCCGACGTCCAAGACAAACTCGCTGCCCCCGAAGCCCACTGGGACCTGATCGTCTGCGACGAAGCCCACAAGATGTCCGCCACTCACTTTGGCGGCCAAATTAAATACACCAAGCGCTACCAGCTTGGCCGTCTGCTCTCCGGCCTCACGCGCAACTTCCTCCTCATGACCGCCACCCCCCACAACGGCAAAGAGGATGACTTCCAGCTCTTCATGGCCCTGCTCGATCCTGACCGCTTCGAAGGCCGCTTCCGCGACGGTGTCCATACCGCCGACGTGAGTGACCTCATGCGCCGCATGGTCAAAGAAAACCTCTATAAATTCGATGGCACTCCGCTCTTCCCCGAGCGCCGCGCCACCACCGTCCCTTATCCATTGTCCCCCGCTGAAGCCGCGCTCTACGCCGAAGTCACCAACTACGTCCGCGCCGAATTCAACCGCGCCGACGCCCTCAATAACGACAAACGCGCCGGCACTGTTGGCTTCGCCCTCACCATCCTCCAGCGCCGCCTTGCATCCTCCCCCGAAGCCATCTTCCAGTCGCTCCGCCGCCGGAAAGAACGCCTCTCTGGCAAAATGACCGAGCTCGAACTACTCCACCGCCCCGGCGATGTGGCCGACGCGCTTGCCCGCGATTCCTCGCGGTACGACGACGAAGAACTCGATGACCTCGAAGATGCGCCAGACAATGAAGTCGAGGAAGCCGAAGCGCAGGTTCTCGACCAGGCGACCGCCGCCCGCACTATTGCCGAACTCAAGATCGAAATCGCCACGCTCACCCGCCTGGAATCCATGGCGGCCGCGGTCCGGCGCTCCGGCGAAGATCGCAAGTGGGTGGAACTCTCCAGCCTCCTCAACGAAACCTTCTCATCTCTTCACCCCGACGCACTTCCTCGCGAAAGCGATACCGCTGCGCTTAGCCACCCTCGTCCCACACCCAAGCTTGTCATCTTCACCGAACACCGCGACACCCTCACCTACCTCGAACGCCAGATCGGCAAATTCCTCGGAACCCACGCGACCGTCGTGATCCACGGCGGCATCGCCCGTGACGACCGCCGCGAAGCGCAGGAAGCGTTCCGCCACGACCCCGACGTCAAGGTCCTCCTCGCGACTGACGCCGCTGGAGAGGGCATCAACCTCCAGCGCGCCCACCTCATGGTCAATTACGACCTACCGTGGAATCCCAACCGCATCGAGCAGCGTTTCGGCCGCATCCACCGCATCGGTCAAACGGAGATCTGCCACCTTTGGAATCTCATCGCGGAAGGTACCCGCGAAGGCGACGTCTACCGCGCCCTCCTCGAAAAACTCGAAGAAGCCCGCACAGCTTTGGGCGGTCAGGTTTTCGACGTCCTTGGCAAAGTCGTGTTTGACGGTCGGCCCCTCCGGGAACTCATGATCGAGGCCATCCGCTACGGCGAAGATCCCGAACGCCGTGCGGCCCTCACCCGTGTCGTCGAAAACGCCTTCGACCGCGAAAAGATCCAGGACCTGATCGAAGACCGCGCCTTGGTCCACGACACCATGGACGTCAGCCGCGTGTTCCGCATCCGCGAAGACATGGAACGCGCCGAAGCCCGCCGCCTCCAGCCTCACTACGTCGAAGCCTTTTTCCTTGAAGCCTTCCGCCAGTTGGGCGGCGCGTGCCGCCTCCGTGAACCCCGCCGTTACGAAGTCACCCACGTCCCGGCCCCGATCCGCAACCGCGGCCGCCTGATCGGCACCTCTGAGCCCGTACGGGATCGCTACGAGCGTATCGTTTTCGAAAAGAATCTCATTCACCCTCCGGGCCAGTCCCCCGCCGCGTTCCTCTGCCCAGGCCACCCCCTTCTCGATGCCGCCCTCGATCTCACCCTCGAACGCAACCGCGACCTCCTCCGCCGCGGCGCAGTCCTTGTTGATGACACTGACAGTGGCCTCGCTCCTCGCGTCCTCTTCTACCTCGAACACGCTCTACAGGACGGCAGCCTGACCCGCGCTGGCGAGCGCCGCATCATCTCGAAGCGTCTCCTTTACGTAGAGATTGACGCAGCCGGAAACGCTCGCCACCTCAATTACGCTCCCTACCTCGATTACCGCCCTTTCACTCCCCAGGAGCCCTCTCCCGATACTCTCCGCGACCGGCCTGAGTTCGCCTGGATCACCAAACACCTCGAAGCGGCGGCCCAGGGTCACGCCATTGAGTCTCTCGTACCCGAGCACCTTTCCGAAATCCGTGGCCGCCGCGTTGAGCTCATTTCCAAGACCGAAGCCGCGGTAAAAGACCGTCTCACCAAGGAAATCAACTGGTGGGACCATCGTGCTGAGCAACTGAAGTTGCAGGAACAGGCAGGCCGCCCCAACGCGCGCCTCAACTCCAACGAAGCCCGCAAACGTGCGGATGAGTTGCAGGCCCGTCTGGCGCGCCGGTTGGACGAACTCCAGAAAGAGAAACAAATCTCTCCTCTCCCGCCTGTCGTCATTGGCGGACTTCTCGTCATCCCCGGCGGTCTTCTGCGCCAGATCATCGGACACGCGCCAGCGATGCATGTCTCCGCGGACACTCAGGCTGCTGCGGCCGCCGCGCGCGCGATCATCATGCAAGCGGAACGCGCTCTCGGCTTCCTCCCCAGGGACGTAGAGTTCGAGAAGCGCGGTTATGACATCGAATCGCGCGTTCCCAACACCGGGCGTCTCCGCTTCCTCGAAGTAAAAGGCCGTATATCAACCGCGGATACCGTCACCGTCACGAAAAACGAGATCCTGTATTCCTTGAATAATCCCGAGGACTTCATCCTTGCCATCGTGGAATTCAAAGGCGCCGACGCCCATCAGGTTCATTACCTGCGCCGGCCCTTCACCAAAGAACCCGATTTTGGAGTGACCAGCGTGAATTACAACTTTGCCGATCTGCTCGCCCGCGCGGAGGCGCCCCGTTGAAAGAACATCCAGTCTTCACACGCAAGAAATTGATCGAAGTCGCTCTCCCGCTTGAAGCCATCAACGTCGCCAGCGCTAGGGAAAAGGCAATTCGCCACGGCCATCCCTCCACCCTCCACCTCTGGTGGGCACGCCGTCCCCTCGCAACTGCCCGTGCCGTGATCTTCGGCCAGATGGTGGATGATCCTTCATCGCACCCAGAACTGTTTCCGACCGAGAAAGCACAGGAAAAAGAGCGCAACCGGCTCTTCAAAATCATCGAGGACCTGGTGAAATGGGAGAGTACGACGGACGAGGAAGTTCTCGATCGCGCCCGCGCAGAGATCTGGCAAAGCTGGCGTTCTACGTGCGCCGACAACGCAGGACACCCCCGCGCCAAAGAACTGTTCGACCGCCATAAGCTTCCCGCCTTCCACGATCCTTTCGCCGGAGGCGGCGCGATCCCTCTGGAAGCACAGCGCCTCGGACTTGAAAGTTACGCCTCTGACCTGAACCCCGTCGCGGTCCTGATCAACAAGGCCATGATCGAGATCCCCCCGAAGTTCGCCGGACGCGAGCCAGTGAACCCGGCATGGCAGAATCGGCCCACCTCCGAGAAAGGCATACACCCGTGGAAGGGAGCGCACGGGCTCGCCGACGATGTCCGCTACTACGGCCAGTGGATGCGGGACGAAGCAGAGAAGCGCATCGGGCACCTCTACCCCGATGTTGAGGTGACGGCGGAGATGGCGAAGGAGCGGCCCGATCTAAAGGTGTATGTCGGGAAGAAGCTCAAGGTGATCGCGTGGCTGTGGGCGAGGACAGTAAAAAGCCCGAACCCCGCTTTTTCAGACATCCAAGTGCCTTTGGCCTCTACATTCATGCTTTGCACGAAGGCAGGGAAAGAAGCGTACATCGCACCGGTCGTCGATGGCCGGGGCTACCGCTTCGAAGTGAAAATGGGTGCGCCCCCCGGCAGCGCGCCTTTTAATGCTGGCACAACGGCAGGTAAGCGCGGCGCGTTCAAGTGTCTGATCTCAGGCGTACCAATCACCTACGACCACATTCGCCAAGAAGGCCAGGCGAAACGGTTGAGAGCTAAGTTAATGGCAATAGTAGCTGAGTCGGGGCGTGGACGCGTGTATCTGTCGCCAACTGAGGATGCGGGGCTGGCTTCAGCTGCGGCGGTTCCAACGTGGACGCCTTCTGGTGACCTTCCAACTCGGCTGACAGGAGGGTCGTGCGTCCCTTATGGGATGGATAACTGGGGAAGTCTCTTCACCTCCCGCCAGCTTTGCGCACTTTCTGTGTTTACGGATCTCGTACCGGAGGCGCGCGATCAGATACAGAAGGCGATGTTGTCGGCGAGTTCGGATCGTCGCTCGGAGCCCTCGAACAGCAAAGTAATCGACCCTCAACAATATGCCGATGCCGTCGCAGTTTATCTAGCCTTCGGAGTCGACAAGATGGCTGACCGCCATTCGACATTGTGCAGATGGGACCCAACGCCGACTGCGAGCGGCATCATTAATACATTCAGCCGCCATGCTCTCCCGATGACGTGGGATTTCGCGGAGGCAAATCCATTTAGCGAAGCGTCTGGAAATTTCGAGGGAGGAATTGGTTGGATCGCCAAAGTCCTCGATCTATCTTTACCGGCAAACCCCGCTGGGCACGCGCAGCTCGCAGAAGCATCAACCCAAGCACTAAGTGAGGGTAAGATCGTTTCAACCGATCCTCCATACTACGACAACATCAGCTACGCCGACATTTCTGATTATTTCTATGTATGGCTACGACGCTCTTTGGGTCAGATATTTCCGAAATTGGTAACTACGCTGGCGGTTCCCAAAAGCGAGGAATTAGTCGCTGTCGCATATCGGCATGGCGGCAAAGATCAAGCAGAGGTGTTCTTTCTCACGGGGATGAAAAGAGCAATGCACCAGTTATCAAGCCTTGCGCATCCAGTTTTGCCGGTGACAATCTACTACGCGTTCAAACAGTCAGCGACCGAGGACGACACGGGAACGACTAACACAGGTTGGCAAACCTTCCTGCAGGCCGTTATAGATGCAGGATTTGGCATAGGCGGAACATGGCCAGTGCGAACAGAGCTTAGCAATCGCATGATTGGTTCCGGCACAAATGCCCTTGCATCCAGTATCGTTCTGGTCTGCCGGGCACGGGCGGCAGACTCACCCACGGCAACCCGGCGCGAACTTGTCAACGCTCTCAGGGCGGAACTCCCCGTAGCTCTCGCCCACCTCCAGCGGGGCAATATCGCCCCAGTCGATCTTGCGCAAGCTGCCATTGGCCCGGGCATGGCCGTGTACACCCGCTACTCCCGGGTTCTTGACGCTGAAGGCAAGCCGCTTACAGTCCGCCACGCGCTCGCCATAATTAACGAGATACTTGACGAAGTCCTCGCCGAACAGGAGGGTGACTTCGACCCCGAAACACGCTGGGCGCTCGTCTGGTTCGAAGAGAACGGCTTTTCGAAAGGCGACTACGGCCGCGCTGAAATCCTATCCAAAGCCAAGAACACCGGCATCCCGGGTATGGCACGCTTCGTCGAATCCAAAGGTGGCAAAGTCCGCTTACTCAAGCCCGAAGAACTCGCTCCCGATTGGGACCCCTCAAACACCGACATCACCGTCTGGGAAATAGTTCACCAGCAGATCCGCGCCCTCGGGATTGGCGAAAGTTCCGCCGCGGAGATCGTCGCGCAGCTCGGCGCAAGAGCCGAAACCGGGCGCGAACTGGCGTATCGCCTGTACACCATCTGCGAACGTAAGAAACGCGCGCAGGAAGCTATTGCGTATAACTCGCTCGTCCAAAGCTGGCCCGAGATCCTTCGCCTGGCCCGCGAGAAACCCGCCGCACGCCAGTCCGATCTCTTCGAGGTCATCGCCTAATGGCTCAAACCAACCACGACCGCGTCGGCAAGACGCTCGAATACCTCCGTGAAGGCCTCAAACCCTTCGTGGAACGCGAACTGAAGAACCAGCACGCACAGCGCTGGTTTGACGAGTTCCGTAGCTCCGCGCCCCCGCAGCAGATGAGCCTGATGGGTACCGAAAAGGACCCCAATTGGGATGTCCACGTCATCCTCGCCTGCATGTGGGACCAGTGGAACACCGTCTTCCAGAGAACCCTTGGGCGCGGCGAGCGGAGTAACGTCAGCGAACTCCGCGACGTCCGCAACAAATGGGCCCACCAGAACCCGTTTAGTTCAGACGACACCTATCGCGCTCTCGACACTGCCTCGCGCCTCCTTCTGGCTGTCTCCGCTGCCTCGCAGGCCAACGAAGTCGAAAAGATGAAGGCCGAACTCCTTCGCCTCCGCTTTGACGAGCAGACCCGCAGCGAAAAACGGAAAAGTGCCGGAGCCACTATCGAGTCGCAGGCCACTGGCACGCTTAAGCCGTGGCGCGAAGTCGTCCAGCCCCATCCCGACGTGGCCAGTGGCCGCTACCAGACCGCTGAATTTGCTGCCGACCTTTGGCAAGTCCACTTCGGCGAAGGCAGTAACGAATACAAAGATCCTCGCGAGTTCTTCCGCCGAACCTACCTCACCGAGAGCCTGTCCCGCTTGCTCACCGACGCGGTGGGCCGCCTCACCAACAACTCGGGCGATCCCGTCGTCCAGCTCCAGACCAACTTCGGCGGCGGCAAGACTCACTCGATGCTGGCCCTCTACCACCTGTTCTCCGGTGCGAAACCGGGCGACATGCTCGGCATCGACAAAGTCCTCACCGCGGCCAAAGCAGAGAAACTGCCTCAAAAAGTTCAGCGTGTGGTCCTCGTCGGCAACAAGATCTCTCCTGGCAACCCCTCGAAAAAATCGGACGGCACCTTCGTTTGTACCTTGTGGGGTGAGCTTGCCTGGCAGTTGGGCGGCAGGCCCGCCTTTGAACGTATTCGCCTCGATGACGAACGCGCCACCAATCCCGGCGACGCGCTCCGCGAGATCCTCAACCAGTACGGCCCCGCCGTCATCCTCATCGACGAGTGGGTCGCCTATGCCCGCCAGTTGCACGACAATGGCGACCTCCCAGGTGGCACCTTTGAAACGCAGTTCTCTTTCGCTCAGGCCCTTACCGAATCGGTCAAGCTGGCGAAGAATTGCCTGCTCGTAGTCAGCCTGCCGGCTTCAGACGCGAACTCCAACGCATCCCCGCACACTCACGTGGACGAAATTGAAGTCGGCGGTCAGCGCGGGCGCGAAGCTCTCGAACGCCTCCGCAACGTGATCGGGCGTGTCGAATCATCATGGCGCCCAGCCAGCGCCGAGGAAGGTTTCGAAATCGTCCGCCGGCGCCTGTTTGAGCCTATGGTCGATCCCGACCAGTTCAAACACCGCGACGTCATCGCCGACGCGTTCTATAACCTCTACCGCACCCAAAAAGAAGAGTTCCCGTCCGAGTGCCGTACTCCCGACTACGAGCAGCGGCTGCGGGCCGCCTACCCCATTCACCCGGAAGTCTTCGATCGTCTCTACACTGACTGGTCTACCCTCGCCAAATTCCAGCGCACCCGCGGAGTCCTGCGTCTCATGGCGTCCGTCATCCACACGCTCTGGGACCGCAACGACCGCAACCCGCTCATCCTGCCCTGCAACATTCCCATTGACGACCAGCGTGTCCAGTTCGAACTCACTCGCTATCTTCCCGACAACTGGGTGCCAGTCATCGAAAAAGACGTAGACGGGCCGCACGCCTTGCCACTTCGCATAGATGGCGAGATCGCCAACCTCGGCAAGTTCCAGGCCTGTCGCCGCATTGCCCGCACCATCTATCTCGGTTCCGCGCCCATCGCCACGGCTGCCAATCGCGGCATTGAAGACCGCTCCGTCAAACTGGGCTGCGTAATGCCCGGCGAATCGCCCGCGATCTTCGGTGACGCCCTTCGCCGCCTGAGCGGAGCCGCAACGTATCTCTACGGCGAAGGAGCCCGCTACTGGTACTCCACCCAGCCGACTGTAACGAAGCTCGCCGAAGATCGCGCCGAACAGATGCGTCGCGAGCCCGACAAGATCGCGGAGGAACTCAAGAAGCGCGTCAGTGTGGACGCGCAGAAGAAAGGCGACTTCAGTCGTCTCCACGTGTTCCCGCAATCGGGCGGGGAAGTTCAGGACGATGTGGACGCGCGTCTCGTCATCCTCAGCCCGGAACAACCATACGCCAAAGAGGCTGACAATCTCGCCGAAACGGCGGCCAAGCAGATCCTGGCCATGCGCGGCAGTTCACCACGCCTTTACCAGAACTCCCTCGCATTCCTTGCCGCCGACCGCGCCAAGTACGCCGACCTCGAAGAAGGCGTCCGCAAGTTTCTCGCGTGGCAATCCGTTGTCAACGAAGCGGAAAACCTGAACCTCTCGCAGCACCAAAAGAAACAAGCAGAAGGGCAGCGCAACATAGCCGAAGACACCATGGTCTCGCGCATCCCCGAAGCCTACCAGTGGCTGCTGGTACCCGTTCAGAACAAGCCCACAGAGCCGGTCGTTTGGCAGGCCGGAAAGGTTGGTTCGCAGGACGGTCTCGCTGCCCGGGCCAGCAAGAAGCTGCGCGGAGACGAGTTGCTCTTCCCGGTCCTGGGCCCGACTCGCCTGAGAATGGAACTCGACAAGATCCCGCTATGGAACGGCAATCACGTCCTCCTTTCCAACCTCTTCGAGCACTTCGGCCGCTACCTCTACCTGCCGCGCCTGGTCAATGTCGGCGTCCTGGTAGATGCAATCCAGCGCGGCATAGCCTTGCTGACCTGGCGCGCGGAATCATTCGCTTACGCGGATTCATACGACGAGCAGCAGAAAGTTTATCGGGGCCTCATCACAGGTCAGCAGATCAGCATATCCACCACCGGCGGCTCGGTTCTCGTACGCCCAGAGGTGGCAGCTGAACAGCGCGCAAAGGAAGCTGCCACCGCAGCCGCCGAGCAACCCACAAGCGAGCCATGGTCACTCGACTTCCCATCGTTCGACTCGACCGTGAACACAAATACTTCCGCGTCTCCAAAGCCAAGGGCACTCCCGAAACGCTTCTACGGGTGTGTCACGCTCGACTCAGGCAGGGTAGGGCGAGACGCTGGCCGCATCGCCGATGAGGTCCTAAGCCACCTGTCCGGTCTTATCGGATCCGATGTCAAGGTGACGCTGGAGATCGAAGCGCAAATTCCCTCGGGGGCAACCGACGACGTCATTCGAGTGGTGACGGAGAACGCGAAAACCCTCAAATTCAACACCCAGGGCTTCGAAGTCGAATAGGAGGCTGACCGGCCATGTCACAAGTGAAGAAGGCGAATACGCAGAAGCGCAGCAATGCTGCCAGGGGCGTTAAGCCGCCCAAAGAACTGATCGATACTTGGTCAGCCGAATACGACAAATACCTCGACGAGTTTGTGTCAAATGCGGTCGCCCATATCCGCGAATTCGACAGGGTCACGAAAGCCGCTGCCGTGAAAAAAGGGGCCAAAGCGGCTGCGGTGAGAAAGACGACAATACCCAAAAAAACGAATGCAACAAAGCTTGGCACCACAGCGCGAGGGACCACTCGCAAGCCGAAGTGAAGTCGCCAATGGGATGGCAGCTACTCTCTCTAAGTGCGGTGGGGCTCTGAGTGAAAGAATCTCCGAAGACAGACATTCTTGATGGCCTCCTCGCAGTGGCCGAACGCGAATTCGATGCTACGGTAAAACACTTTGCTTTAATCGAGGACAAGGCTCAAAAGACAAGCGGACTCGCCGGCTTGTTCCTCGCTGCCGCCTTCGGCTTCATGAAGCCCGAGTCGCTGTCTGCCTTACGCCAGCAGTATGGTTTGGTTGCGCTGGGGCTGCTCTTTCTCGCCCTCCTGCTTTTTGTCGTCACCGTAGTCCTCTGTCTTCGGGCCATGTGGCTGAAGGACGTCCCAATGGCGGGTGTCTCGCTGGAATCGCAGGGAATGGCTGCCGAACTCGTTCTCCAGATCGGCGATGAACTGGATGAGGAAATGATTTTCGCGTTTAAGAGCAACGAGCTCGATATCTGGAGGGCCACCATCACGGAGCGCGTAACTGCCAATGCGGCCAAAACTCCGCTGGTCCAATGGGCGCAATGGGCGTTAACACTTGGAATTCTCGTAACCGCCGTCAGTCTGATGCTCTTGGGATACGCCGTAACACCTGCTGTACCATTGAAGCAGGAGAAGCCAATGCCTGAAACGATCACCACTCCCGAGAAAAAGGTCGCGTCTCCCGAAAAGACTCCCGCCAGTGGCGATCTGCGGCTCTTCAAGTTTGGTTCGGGAAAAAGTCACGCCATCATCACCCGCGAAGCTGCATTGCGGCAACTCGAAAACAAAGACTTCATCGCCCTCCAGCTTAGACAAATAAACCGCGCTAAGTAGTAGCGGACGGAATCGTACCTGTGCCGCCTCGTACCGGGCTCTGGCACCCGCAATGATGAACGGGCGGCCTGCGTCATCGCGCGCCCTCCCGCCACTCGACACCTCTACTGGCAGGCAGGTCCGCACCTGCACCTGCTGCGTGATTGCCATACGCGATGCATGCCCGGACGTCGTCCCGCGTCAGGCGAGGGTAGTCTCTCCAGCAAGTCAGCTCGGTTTGGCCAGCTGCCAGCAACTCCAAACTGAACCCTACGGCCAGGCCCGTTCCCCACACGACCGGATTGCCTGCAAGCACCGCCGGGTCGACCTCGATTCGTTCCCGCCAGTCCATACGGCCAGAATAGCGCCCTCCGAAAACCCGATCACGCGCCCCTCAGAAATATTTTCCGCTGATTCCAAACAACTTCGCGCACCCAACACCCCCGCCGAACCCGAACCACCCACACCACCTG
>JAOAPO010000525.1 GCA_025462945.1 Bryobacterales bacterium | reverse complement strand
TCAGCTGGCCGAGCCCGTGGAACGGCTTAACCTCCGGATGGGAGTCGATCTGGATGAGTGTCAGACGCGTTGTGCCGAGTGCCTGCCGGCTGAACCAGTCGAGCAGCTGAAGCAACTGCAGCTGGTCGTAGAGGTCGTGTTCAAACCAGAGCACAACTTCGTCTTCTGACAGCGAGGCTTCGAGTCTGGCGTCGCGTTCGGCGAAGTCTTGCCGGATGTCGTCGTAAGATCCCCAGCCGAAGTCCGCAAGGGCACGAGCCCGGATGGTGGAAAGTTGGGCCAGGCTTTCGCACCGCGGCACCGGACCGTCGTGAAGCGGATCGCGCCACGCGAGCAAATCGCCGCGCAGACCACTTGCGCGTAAGCCCATGATCGTGGAATCGCCATTCGTGATGTGGATCATGATTAGGAGCGCTCCTTTGTGCGCTGGTATTCTGAATTCGACCGATGAAGAACCGGACGCCGCTTTCCCTCATCTTCGCAGTTTGGCTCGCAACGACGGGTCTGGCTTCTGCTCAGAGCGTCGACGAAGCGTGGAAGAATCTCGTGATGGAGGGCCTGAGTGAGGCCAACCAGAATCACATGGAGAAGGGCGAGCAACTTCTGCTGCGCGCGATCAAGGAAGCAGAGCGTTTCGGCGCCACTGATGTTCGGGTCGGCACGACGCTGAACAGTCTCGGGCTGATCTACAAAGAGCAGAAGCGTCTGGCGGACGCCGACGCCACGTTTCGCCGGGCGCTGGTGATCCTCGACAAAGCCTTCGGCAGCGACAGCATGGACGTCGGCAACCTCAACTTCAATATCGCTTCGGTGCTTGTCGCCCAGAGCAAGTACGAGCAGGCGCTGATCCCGTTGCGGCGCGCGCAGCAGATTTTCGAGCAGCAACTGGGCGGCGAAAGTCTGAAGACCGCGAGCGTTCACTGCATGGTGGGCGAGGTTCTTTTTCACCAAAAAGACTACGCCGGGGCCGAGGCTGCGCTGAAGCGCTGCTCGCGTGTTCGTGAGGCGCGTGCAGGCATTACGAGCGTTGAACTGGGAGACGCGCTTCACGTGCTGGCGCAGGTGTATCAGCAGGAAGGCAAGTACGCGATCGCCGACTCGACGTTCAAGCTGGCCGAGAAGATTCGCGAGAAGACGCAGGGCATCATGAGCCTTCCGCTGGCCGATACCCTGGAACTCCACGCGGGTCTGCTGAAGCAACTCGGGCGCGAGGAAGACGCCGGGCGTTCGCTGCGGCTGGCGGCGGCGATTCGCCGCAATCCTTCCAAAGTAAAGTAGCTCCGGCGGTAACCGGCAACTCTCCGGCTGCATCCATAGGTCAACTACTGCGATGCGTCTGCGTACATTCACGATAACCTCCTGTTTACTGGCATTCTCACTTGCGGCGCAGGAAAAAGACGCCACGTTTTCCACCGACGTTAAAGTTGTCAACGTCTTTGCGATCGTGCGTGACAAGCAGGGCCACATCGTTTCCGATCTTGCCAAGGACGACTTCTCGCTGGCTGAGAACGGCGTGAATCAGCCGATCCGCTACTTCTCCCGCGAGGTGAATATGCCGCTGACGATCGGTCTGCTGGTGGACACCAGCGGCAGCCAGCGCGGCGTTCTGGCTGAGGAGCGCAGCTCCAGCTTCCGGTTCCTTGACAAGGTTCTAAAGCCCGAGCGGGACCAGACCTTCGTGATCCATTTCGACTTCGAAACCGAACTGCTCCAGGACCTGACTTCTTCGCGAGCTGCGTTGCAGCGCGCGCTGGAACAACTCGCACTTCCGGCCGGCCAGCGCGCCGGACGCGGCGGGGGACAGCAACAGCGGAGCGCTGGCGGCGGCTTTCCGGGAGGCCGGATGGGCGGCAGGGGCGGACGGGGCGCACGCGGTCCCATGCCGCGCGCCGGCGGTGGCCGGGGCTTCGGCGGCGGCACGACCCTCTACGACGCGGTATTTCTCGCATCGGACGAACTGATGCGCAAGCAGAGCGGGCGGAAGGCTCTGATCATTCTCAGCGACGGCGTCGACGCGGGCAGCCGGACTTCGCTGAGCGGGGCCATCGAATCGGCTCAGCGGGCCGATACTCTGGTCTACTCCATCCTCTTCACCGACGAGGGCATGGCGGGCCGCTTCGGCAACAACCGAATGGACGGCAAGAAGGTGCTGCAGCGCCTTTCGCAGGAGACGGGCGGCAGCTTCTACGAAGTGGGCAAGAAGCTGACCATCGACCAGATCTACGAGCAACTGCAGGATGAGCTTCGCAATCAGTACAGCCTGGGTTACTCGCCGGCCGCGGGCGCGACCAGCGCGTTCCGTACAATCAAAGTAGCGACAAAGCGCAAGGATTTGGCTGTTCAGGCGCGTGAAGGCTACTACCCATCTGCTCCCTCATTCACCCCCTAAAGTAATTCGAAGATCCACCGTCTGGCTGATGGCCATCGCCTGCGCTCTGAGCGTGGGGAACATGTACTTCGTGCAGCCGCTTTTGGGCACCATCGCCCGCTCTCTGGGCGTGACTGGTGAAGCAACCAGCTACCTGCCGATGTGGACACAGGCGGGCACGGCGCTGGGCATGTTCTCGTTCGTGCCGCTCGGCGACATGCTGCCGCGGCGGGGGCTAATCGTCACGATGTGCCTGGCGATCAGCGTTTCAGCGGTCATGATGGCGCTGGCTCCGAACCTGGCGGTGGCGGAGATGGCGGCCTTCGCTACGGGTATGACGGCGATCGTCCCGCACCTGATTTTGCCCTTTGCAGCCAAGCTCACGCCCGAACTGGACCGGGGCAGGGTACTGGGCACGATCATGAGCGGCCTGCTTTCGGGCATCCTGCTGGCCCGCGTCTTCAGCGGGTTCATGGGCGAGGCGTTCGGCTGGCGGTCGGTCTACTGGATAGCCGCGTGCTTTATGCTGGCCCTCGCGGTATGGGTCCGGGTGGGGCTGCCGGTCGACTTTCCCGAGAGCCGGCTTGGCTACTTCGCGCTGTTGCGGTCCATCGCGGAACTAGTGCGGACACAGCCGGTATTGCGGGCGGCTGCGGTCACGGGCGGCCTGACGTTCGGTGCGTTCTGCTCGTTCTGGTCGACTCTGATCTTCCTCCTTTCGACACCTCCTTATCACTACGGCGCGCGCATGGCGGGCCTGTTCGGCCTGGTTGGCGCGGCGGGAGCGATGGTGGCTCCGCTGGCCGGGCGAGTGACAGACCGCAAGGGCCCGTCGTTCGCGATTGCGATTGCGATCAGCACAGCGGTGGCCGGCTGGGTCGTCTTCCTCGTGGCCGGGCACTGGCTGGTCGGACTGGCCGCCGGCATTATCCTGCTCGACCTTGGGGTGCAGGGTTGCCATGTGGCCAACCAGACCCGAATCTACCAACTCGCTCCTGAGGCGAGGAGCCGGCTGAACACCGTCTACATGGTGACCTACTTCATCGGCGGGGCGGTGGGGTCGGCCGCCGGGGCGTTCGCGTGGAATCATTTCGGCTGGTCCGGCGTGTGCGCCGTGGGCCTGATTCAGGTCGTTGCTGCATTTGTACTGCGCGGTACACGACAATCAAAAGAATGAAGCCTGTCGCTTTGCTCTTGCTCGCCGTCGCCTCCTGCTGGTCGCAGGTACTGGACGACCAAAACCCGGACATGTCTGCTCCGTACGCTCCGCTCACTATTAGCCGAAAATTCGTGTTCGCCGTGAAGGACTCCAGCGGCCCCCCCACGTTCCTGTTCGCCGGAGTTTCCGCGGCCTTTTCGCAGCAGAGTAATACGCGCCCCTCGTTCGGGCAGGGAGCGGAAGGCTTCGGCCACCGCTATGGCGCTGCTCTGCTTTACCAGGCGTCAGGCAACATGTTCGCCGGCGCTCTGCTGCCAGCGCTGCTGCATCAGGATCCTCGATATTTCCGCAAGGGCCGGGGTACCGTGATGGGCCGTGCTCTCTGGGCAGCGACGAGAGTGGTGGTTGCCCGTGACGACCGTGACGGCCGGTGGGTGTTCAACAGTTCCGAGTTCGCCGGGAACGCAATGGCGGCAGCCTTATCCCACGCTTACTACCCCGATAACCGGACGTTCGGGACTACCATGCAGCGCACTTTTTCCAGCATCGGGACTGACGTCCTCGGGAACCTGCTGAAGGAGTTTCTGCCTGACGTGAAACGAAAAATGGCGCGGCGGAAACAGAGTTCCGTCGCGCCATTAAAGTAACTGCTGAACGTTTTTAGTAGGTTGCGCGTCCGCCGCTCGCATCGTAGGTCTGAGCGGTTACGAACGAGCAATCGGGGCTGGCGAGGAAGTGCACAACGGCTGCAATTTCCACGGGTTCACCGGTCCGACCCATGGGGATCTTCGCGGTCATGTAGCCAACCTGCTGCGGGGTGAGTTGTTCCAGAATCTTGGTGCGGACAACGGCCGGGGCGACTGCATTGATGCAGATGCCGTCGGTGGCGTATTCCTTACCCATGGATTTGGTCATGCCGATGACCGCCGCTTTACTGCCGGAGTAAGCAATCATGTTGGGATTGCCTTCCTTGCCAGCGATGGAAGCGATGTTCACGATCCGGCCGTACTTGTTCTCCTTCATGGTGGGGAGAACGGCGCGGCAGAAGTAGAAGACGCCTTCGACATTGACCGAGAACACCTGGGCGAATTCCGCGTCGGTGTAGTCAGTCACCGGGGCCGCTTTACCAGCGACACCGGCGTTGTTCACGAGAATGTGGACCCGGCCGGTGCGGGCGATGACTTCCGCCACCGCCGCGTTCACCGACTCAGAGCTGGTCACATTGACCTGAACACCGAAGGAACCGTTCCCGAGAGTGGCGGCAACTGCATCCGCCCCTGCTTTGTCGAGATCGGCGACCGCGACGACAGCGCCGGCTTCGGCAAGGCGTTTTGCAATTGCCTCACCGATGCCGACTGCGCCGCCGGTCACGATAGCCGTTTGTCCTGTTAGGTCGAAGGGCATCGATTAAGCCTCGCGAGTGACGTTGACAGTGACTTCAGCCGTAACGTCACGGTGAAGGCGGACAGGGATCTTGAATTCGCCCAGCGTACGGATGGGCTCTTCGAGATGCAGTTTGCGACGATCGACGGTGAACTTCTGGGCGGCCAGTGCGTCACCGATATCGGCGGTGGTCACGGAACCGAACAGATGGTCATTCTCACCGGCCTTGCGGACGATGGTGAGCGTGACGGCGTTCAGCAGGACGGCCAGTTGCTGTGACTCTTCCACGAGTTTTGCATCGCGGCGGAGGTGAGCCTGACGTTCCTGTTCGACGATCTTCCGGTTGGAGCCGGTGGCTTCAACGGCCAGACGGCGCGGCAGGAGATAGTTGCGAGCGTAGCCTGCTGCGACCTTAACTACGTCGCCACGCGAGCCGAGCTTTTCGATTTCTTCACGAAGAATGATTTCCATCGTTTATCTCCTTACAGCGTGCCCGCAAAGGGCAGCAGCGCGATGTTCCGCGCCTTCAGAATGGCGTCCGTTAAACGGCGCTGGTGCGGTGCGCAGACACCGGAAATGCGGCGGGGTACGATCTTGCCGCGTTCCGCGATGAACGACGCCAGCAACCGTGTGTCTTTGTAGTTGATGTCGTCGATACGCTCCGTGCAGAACCGGCAGACTTTCTTCCGCCGGAAGTAACTCTTTTTGCCAACTGCGGCAGCCTTGTCACCACCTGTGGGACGCTGCGAAGCCGCGATGGGTCTTCCACCTCTTTGTTCAGCCATGGCAGGTTCTCCTTATTCCGTGGTTTCGGGTGTAACAGGCGCGCCGGGCGCGGGGTGAGCAGGAGCAACGACGGGCGCTTCTGCGACAGCAACTGGTGTAGCGGGCAGGGGAGCCGCGGGTGCGGGGGCTGCGGGCATCGCCGGGGCCGGGGCTCCGGGGATGGGGTGCGCGGCGCCTTCACCGGCTCCGCCCATCATCTGGGCAGCGAGCGACGGCTGCGGTGCGGGTGGCTGCGGACGGCGATGGGCACGCTTCTCGCGTTCCTTCTTCCGCTTGTCGATCCGCTTCTGCGTTTCGTCGATGCGCACGGTCATGAACTTAATCACGGCATCCTGAACACGCAGGCGGCGTTCTACTTCCTTCACGGCGTTGGCTTCGGCGGTGAACTGAAGCAACACATAGAAGCCTTCCCGGTTCTTTTCGACCCGGTACGCCAGACGTCTTTTTCCCCACTTATCGACTTTGTCCACAGTGCCACCAGTTTTGGTGATATTGCCGGACATTTGTTCGATGAGTGCGTCAATCTCTTCTTCCGTTGCATCGGGTTTAACGATGAACAGATTTTCGTAGACTCTCATCATTCCTCTTTTGAGCCCTGGGCGCGACGGTTAAAACCGGTCATGGACTTTTCGACGCCCTCGGCGATTACGGATTCAATTGCATCGGCTGCGAAGCTGATGAATTCCTCCAATGTTTCGTTTTGCTGTCGCGAAAATCCCGACAACAGGTAATCCGCACCTGACTTCAGCGGATGGCCGGGGTGAACCCCCAACCGGACCCTCGAAAAATCTGAGGTTCCAAGCTTTGTGATTACGTCTTTGGCTCCGTTGTGACCGGCGGGAGAACCTTTCGGTTTCACCCTCAGATCACCCCAGGGCAGATCCAATTCGTCGTAAACGAGAATCAGATCAGAGAGCGCAATCTCGTTCTTTTCAACCAGCGACTTTACCGCGATACCGCTCAGATTCATGAAAGTCTGCGGTTTCGCGAGAAGCACGGGCTTGCCACCGATGGTCCCCTGGCCGATCAGAGCCTGGCATTCTTTCCTTGTCAGGCGAATGCCGTGACGGGCGGCGAGCACATCGACCACAAGGAACCCCATATTATGGGGTGTTGCAGCATATTGCTCGCCGGGATTCCCGAGACCGGCCACGAGGAACATCCGCGACTATTTCTTTTTCTTGTCGGCGGCAGGAGCAGCGGCGGCGGGTTCTTCCTTCTTACCCTTCTTCGCTACTTCGGGCTCGACCTTGGCGGTTGCATCGGCGGCGGCAGCTTCTTCCCTGATGCCAACGACGTGGGCCACGACGGCTTCGCCAGGGGTGATGACGCGAACGCCGGGTTTGACGGGGAGATCCGAAACGCGGATGGCAATGCCAACCATGAGTTCGGTAACGTCAACCGAGTAGTCGTTCGGGATGTCGTCTGGGACGCATTCGATTTCGATGGCGCGGGTAACGACGTCGAGGACGCCGCCCTGCTGTTTAACGCCCTTGGCCTCGCCGGTCGTGTGGATCGGGATGGAGACCTTGAGTTTCCGGGTGAGATCGACACGGCGGAGGTCGACGTGGAGAAGATTGCTCTTGACCGGGTCAAACTGCTCGTCGGCCAGGATGACGGGGGTGCGTTCGCCGCCTTCGATCTGGACGTCGAAGATGGAATTGTGGCCGCTCTTGCTGCGCATGATGCGCGTGATGTCTTTGGGGTTCAGCGTTATCGGGGCGGGGTCTTTGAAGGCTCCGTAGATAACGGCCGGGATTTTGCCCGCCATACGCAGGCGTCGTGCTTCATTTTTGCCTCGTGAAGAGCGTGGCTCTGCCGAGACTACTGTATCAATTCTCAATTGATTTCTCCTTCGCGCAAGTCCGTTTCAGAGGCTGAGCCTTTGAGGCGTGGGTTGCGGTCTACCTTTGTTTTGTTCGGGATTCCCTTGGGTCCGTTAGGGCATGGGTATACCGAATCCATGAGTTTAGCACGTTTGGCCCGAGTTTTACGGCTGTCAGGCCGCTGTCAGGCTGCGTCGTGAAGGTCGGGGAGGCGCTGGACGGTGATTCGGTTGCGGTCCCAAGCCTTTTTGGCGCAGTCACGGGCCAGTTCGAGATGGTGGTCGCGCTTGATTTTAGCGCGGACGGCGGCGATGGAAAAAACAAAGCCAAATACCTCGACGATGTCGGTATTTGTTGGACTTACGGGGACGAGGCCGACGTCTTCGGGCTTCTCATCGACGAACTGCGCCAGTTTGAGGAGGAGTTCGGTCTCTTCGAGGGCCTGTTTCTCCGCGGCCCTGCGGCGGGCCTGCAGTTCGTCGAGTTCTTTGCGGTTGCGCGCGATCATGCGGTGGATGCGCGTTTCATAGAGGGCGATGTTGGCGACGACGCGGTTTTCGTCGCGGTAGGTGTCGGCCATGGTGGAGGCGGCCTGGACGTTGGGAGAGCAGGCGTCGGTGGTTTCGGCGAACTCGTCGTGACCCTGACCGTAGATGTTGTGTTCAATGCCGCGGGATCGGTTGAGTCGCCAGTGGTCCTGGGTGATGGAGATGGCGAGCTGGACTTCGTAGGCCCCGACGGGCCGGAGGCTGCCGAGGAGATTTGTCTCGAAGGCTTTGTAGGCCTGTTCGTCGTCTTCGGACATGCAGTAGAACTGGCCGGTGAGTCCATGGCGGCGGGCGTTGAAGCGGGCCGCGTTTTTGCCGGCTTCGGTACGGGGGCCAGTGGATTTCCGGGCGTTGAGGATGTTGGCGACGATCTGCGCGGGCGAGGCTTCGTTGTTCATGGTGTTGCGTCCTGGAGGGGTGGATTTGGCGCTGGATTTGTGGCGCCTCCCTATGCCGGGAATAGCATGAGGGCGGGGGAAGATGGGGTGGGTTGGAGGGGCGGAATTACGTAAGTGGTTCAGGAGATTGAACGAAAAATTGTTGTGGGTTCCGTGACTCTGATGTATCCCGTGTCCTTGCGTTTGTCAGCAGCGGCTGATTCATGCTCCAATGCTGGCTTGCCGACTTCCGCCTTTCCGGCGACCGCCCTTGCGATCCAGTCGAGGGCTTCCAGGATGTCGCGCAGGCGCTGATCGTCACGCCGCATATATAAGGCGAGCTTCGGAGAGTACACCGGGTCGGATCAGCGGCTTCAAGGCTGGCTTCACGGCAAGATCGACGCGACGTCCGAGCAGGGTGCTGAGTTCACGGGTCATTGCCGAAACGCTTAACAGACCGGGGCGCGCACCAGGCAGAAAATCGACCAGAAGATCGTAGTCGCTCTCCGGCGTCATCTCACCGCGTACTGCCGAACCGAAAAGCGACAACTCCTTCACCTGGTGAAGGCGGCAGATTTCGGCAATAGCGTTCTCGGGTAATTCGATTCCGGCTGCAACGGGCATAATGTGTACTTCTGCTCTCGATTATTGGTGGCGCCACGGCCGCAGTTGAGTTACGGAGATCTGGGAGCCTCAACCAATCCAAAGTTCGGGTCTACCCGCGCGACTGACTTCCTACGAATAACATACTCATCGGGTGAGATAATGAGGCCATCTCGCTCGCGATGTCTATCTTCAAGCGCCATAACATCAACATCATCGGGACTGGCAGTAAGACCATTGTTTTCGCCCATGGATATGGTTGCGATCAGATGATGTGGCGCACCGTCGCATCAGATTTACAACGCGACTATCGAATTGTTCTGTTCGACTATGTCGGAGCCGGCAGATCCGACCTTGCCAGCTACAGCCGTCAGAAGTACGGCACGCTCGACGGCTACGCTGATGACGTTCTGGCGATCATCGAGGCCGTTGCGACGGAGCCCGTTGTCTTCGCAGGGCACTCCGTCAGTTCCATGATCGGTCTGCTTGCTGCCATTCGGAAACCAGAACTTTTCGACCGCCTTATCATGATCGGACCGTCCCCCTGCTACATCAACGACGGCGACTACGTCGGTGGGTTCAGCCAGAGCGACATCGACGCTCTGTTAGAAACACTGGACGCCAATCATCTCGGTTGGTCCAGGGCCATGGCACCCGTCATCATGAAGAACGAGGACCGTCCGGAACTCGCCTCCGAGCTTGCCGATAGTTTCTGTCGAACAGATCCGGAGATCGCCAAGCACTTCGCGCGCGTGACGTTTCTTTCTGATAACCGGGCCGATCTGCCTTCCCTGAAAGTGCCCTCTCTTCTGCTGCAGTGCGCCGATGACAGCATCGCGCCCGTCTCCGTGGGCGAGTATCTCCATAACCGTTTGCCGAAAAGCAGCCTCGTAAAACTGGACGCGGTGGGCCATTGCCCGCACTTAAGCGCTCCTGACGAAACGATCCGCTCGATCCGGCAATATCTAGAGCGACCGTGAGCGAAAACACCCGCCAAAACGGGCAAGCACCCGCGGTGCCTCTCTACGGAACAGCGGAAGAGCTTTGCGATCTGGCCGCCTTCGGGCTGCTCGTAACGGGGCCCGACGGTCACGTTCTCCAGGCGAACCGAACTCTCTCTCAATGGCTTGGCTACAATCCCCAAGAGCTGCTTGCCGGCAAGCGTTTCACTGACCTTCTGACCGTAGGCGGCAAAATTTTCTTCGAGACCCACTTCAGACTTCTCCTTCGGGTTCAGTCCTCCGTCGAAGAGATCGCTCTCGATTTCGTCCGTAAAGATGGCAGCGTCTTGCCGGCCCTGATCAACGGGCGTCAGCAGCCTGCAGCCGATGGTCAGCCGGGTTTGCACTTCTTCGCCATCTTCAACGCCACCGAGCGCCGCAAGTATGAGCGGGAACTGCTCGCAACCCGCGATCTTCTGCGCATCACGCTGTCGAGCATCGGCGACGCCGTCGTCTCGACCGACGCCGATGGCCGGGTCACGTTCATGAACCCCGAGGCGGAGAAACTCAGCGGCTGGTACGAGGACGATGCGCGCGGCAAGGCCATTGACGAAGTGACGGTCATGGTTCGTGAGGACACCACGATCCGCATCGAAAATCCAGTCCTGCATGCCCTCAGAACTGGTGAAGTTGTCGGGCTGGCGAACCACACATCGCTGCTTTCCAAAGACGGACGGTGCATCGCCATTGACGACAGCGCAGCCCCGATTCGTGATGACAGGGGTGTGGTGGTTGGCGGCGTTCTGATTTTCCGCGACATCTCGAAGCAGCGGGCCACGCAAAAGAAGCTGACCGAGGCGCAGGCCTTAGCCCAGGCCATGATCGATGAACTGAAGCGTTCGAACGAAGACCTCTCGCAATTCGCCGCCGTAGCCTCTCACGATCTGCGATCACCACTGAACAACGTGATGCAGTTTGCCCAGTTGATCGACCTTCGCTATGGCGACCGTCTCGGCGACGGCCGGGACTTGATGAACCATCTCATCGCCGCCGCCAGGCGAATGAGCGCTTTGATCGAGGACCTGCTGCGATACGCAAAGTTTACGTCTGACATCTCTGTTGCTACAGAGTTGACGGATGCGAACCGGCAGGTTGATACGGCAATCGAAGTTCTCGAGGCGAGCATCTGCGGATCGCATGCGACGGTGACGCACGACGCTCTCCCGATGGTCACTCTTGACCCGACGCACCTCGTTCAGATCTTCCAGAACCTGATCGGTAATGCCATCCATTACCGTGGACCCGAAGCGCCGCGGATTCACATCGGTGTTGCCGATGAGGAAGGCATGTATCGCTTTTCGTGCGCCGATAACGGGGTCGGTATCGATGCTGGTTATCAGGCTCAGATTTTTGAGCCGTTTAAGCGTTTGCATGGACCTGATCGGCCGGGCAGTGGGATTGGTCTGGCGATTTGCAAGAGGATTGTGGAGCGTGCGGGCGGGCGGATTTGGGTTGAGTCGCGTGTGAACGAAGGTTCGACTTTCTTCTTTACCTTGCCGAAGGTGTCGTCTGCTGGCTGAACGGCGTAGCCGCTGCATCGACATCTCTCCGCGTGTTCCGGGTGTGGCTCAAACGTAGGCGTCGCTCAATTTCCTTTTGTCACTGGGAAGAAGCCGATCAGTGCGTACGGGTCCGCACGCACTGATGGTACGCATGGGGCTGTCCTTAGCTGGCTCGGATCGCCGTTGTCCTGCGTGGCCATGCGGTCATACTGGTTGAGATGCTCCGGCTATCGAGCTTGCGATTCGGTGTTCTTTTGGGTGTATTCGTGGCGGTGGCCGGGTGGGCGACGAAGCCTGTCGCGCGCGGCGTGTGGGCGGCTCGCGATGTTGCGGATCTGCCGATTCCTGTGAGCGGGTTCGAAGCCTATCTTGTGGGCGAACTGCACGGCCTCCAGCAGAACGAGGAGTTTCAGGCTGACTACCTGAAGCGGCTGAACCAGGAGTCCGGGCTTCGCGATGTGGCGATCGAAGAAGACGCTGTTTATCAGGACGAGGCGCAGGCGTATGTGGACCACCGGTCCGACTCGCTGCCTGCCGGGCTTTGTCTGCGGGCGGGGATTCTGTCACGGATTCGGGCTTTGAATGCGGAGCTTGCGGATGATGCACGGGTTCGGGTCCATTTGGTGGATATCGATTCGCCTGCCTCGGCGATCCGGAAGCATCTGCTGGCCGTGCGCGACCAGCTCCAGGCCAGCGCTGTTCGCGTTCCAGAGGTGGGGCAGTTGCGAGAGCAGGGTGTCCGTACGATCGCGCAGTTGAAGGCGCTCAGCGAAGACGTGGCGACGAATGCGGCGCTGCGGACGATCCAGTTCTCGATGGCGGCGTGGCAGGACGGGCTTGAGGCGGATACGGGTGCGGCGAAGGGCAGTCCTTATCTGGAGAGCCGCGAAGAGGCGGTTACCAGGAACATCGTGGATCTGCTTCGGGGCCGGGAAGTGCCTTCGCTGCTGGTGCTTTACGGCGCGGATCACGTTTCGCGAACGGCTCGGAGGGATGGAGGGCCGCAGCGGGACCGGGCGTTCAAGCCCATGGCTTTGCGGCTGGAGGAGTCAGGCGTGAAGGCGTTTTCGGTTGTGACTTTTCCGCTGGAGGGGCGTTCGTACTGGCGCGGGTCGGGGAGCGATTTGCCCTGGACGGCGCAGGATGGGCACCTGGAAACGGGTGAGGTTCTGGGCGGGGTTTTGGCGGGTGAGCCGGACGCGTCGTTCCTGTATATCGATACGAAGCAGCATCGGGTGCGTTTGCCGAGCCAGGATATTTCGCGGATGGCTGTGGATGCTTTTCTGTTGTTTCGGGTGGGGAGTCCGATGGCGGAGGGGTGTGGGGAGTGACGAGCGGCGCCGAGCGACAGGGGCGCTTTGTTTCGCCTCCAGGGTTGCGGCACCGGTTTGAGGTAGAGATCGGCGCGGGTGAGGTGGACTCGGTGTACGCGGTTTGGGTGCGCATGGCTGACCGCGATGGCCGGGACGTTGGTCCTTTGGCGTTTGTGATCCGCGCGCATGAGCACGAGTCGTATCTCGATTTTTTCGCTTCTCTGGCGAGGCATTTCGGTACGCGCACGCCGCTAAACCGGATGCCCTCTTTGCGCCCGGGCTGCAGCGTGGAGTACGTTCCGCTGCTGACGGAAAACCTGGGTACTGGCATTCGCTACGGCTATGGGGACCCGGCGGTACTCCGCTTTGACGGCTGGTACTACCTGGTCGTCACCTCGAACGACGCTCCGGATGCGTTCCCGATTCTGCGCTCCCGCGATCTGCATGAGTGGGAGCCGAGAGGGTTCCTGTTCCCGGAGGGGCAGACACCGGGATGGGCGGCGACGGGCGAGGGCATCGCGGACTACTGGGCTCCTGAGATACACAAAGTCGGGGATGGCTTTCGGGCCTGTTTCGTTGCGCGGCGCAAAGACGATCTGGAGCTTTGCATCGGGCTCGCGAGCGCGAGTCACCCGGAGGGTCCATGGCTGGCCGATGCGGGGCCGATACTTGACGGCAACCAGATCGATCCGCATCTGTTCGTGGCGAGTGACGGCGGGACGTATCTGTACTGGAAGGAAGACAACAACGGCGTCTGGCCCGACCTTCTCAGCAGGTTCCTGCATGGGCGTCCGGAGTTCGTGGAACGGCTGTTCGATGTTGAGGCGGACATCCGGACTGCATCGCTGATGGCGGCGCTTTGGCCGTGGATCGGAGGGCTGAGTCCGATGGAGCGCTTCTTCATGCAACAGCCGCTCATCGAGGCGGTTCGGACCCGTTTCGCTGAGTTCCGGAACCGCCTTGCCGAGTTGACCGGCACAGAAGACATCGTGAACCGCCTGAGAACGCCGTTCTGTGTACAGCGCCTGAGCGAAGACGGCAAACAGTTGGTAGGGCAGGCGCAACTGGTTCTTGAGAACGACCATCCGTGGGAGTCACACGTGATCGAAGGCATGTGGGTGGTGGAACGGTCGGGTCAGTTCTACATGTTCTACGCGGGGAATGACTTCTCGACCGACGACTACGGTATTGGGCTGGCGGTCAGCGACTCACCGACAGGTCCGTTTCGGAAAATGGCGGGACCGTTGCTGGGTTCGAGTGCGGAGTGGTCCGGGCCGGGGCACCCTTCAGTGGCCAGTGATCCGGCGGGGCGCGACGTGATGTTCCTGCATGCTTACAGGCCGGGCGCTGCCGCGTACGGAGAGTTCCGGGCGCTGCTCATGGTCGAGTTTGAATTCAGGGACGGCGTGTTCGTGGTCAGAGGATCTGAAGCGTCGCAACGGTGAGGATGTCGCCCTCGGTTTTACCCGTGACGGCGACCTTCTGGCCGTAGCTGTCGGCATCGATCTTTGCCTGATTGGCGATTTGCAGAACTTTGCCAGCTTCCGTGACAAGGACCACCTTGTCGCCGTCGCGGACGCACTTCTGCACGCACTTGACATCAACCCACATGGCCTTGCCGGACAGGGCGCAGCGCTGATCCACGACGTAGCCCGTGATGGCACCAGCCGGGATCGCCGCGACCGCTACGCCCGTCTTTTCCTTACCGCCGGGGGCTGGAGGTTCCAGGACAGCGAGGAGCGGGACTTTGTAGATGTCCGCAAGGCTGTTCAGGGTGGTGCGTATCGGTGCCCAGTCGCTTTGGATGGCTTCGGGGAATCGCTGCTTGCCGAGCGCCTCGTTCATTGGTGCCGCCGCGGAGATGGTCTTCGCGAGCTGAGACTTGAATTGCGCGTTCGCGAGCAGGTCCGGCGCCTTGCTTGACTGCGCAAGACGTGCGACCTCCTCGCGAAGATTGGTTGCGCCGGCCTTCGCGCCTTCCGAAAGGCTGGCGGCGTCCACCGGTGGGCGCATCATGGCCATGTTGTAGGCCTGCGGGAAGTCGGTGGTCCACTGGTCGAGCTGGAGCACGAGAAACTGCACGTATTCACGGGCTCGAACGTCCGCATCCGTCGAACGCTGCGGGGTGGCTAAGGGGACGAGAAACGCAGCGCAGACTGCCACTGCCAGGGTTCGGCGATCAGGTAGACGCATGGCGTTCTCCTAAGCGAAGAGTTCTTTCAGGACGCGTGCCTGACTGACGCCAACCAGAGATTCGTTACGGCCTTCGTAGGGGAAGGTGTTCTTCTGGTAGTCGATGCCCAGCAGGTGCTGCACGGTGGCGTGGATGTCGGCGTGAGTGCACTTATCCTGCACGGCGGCATAGCCGAGGTCGT
Organism: Bryobacterales bacterium; assembly: GCA_025462945.1. Taxonomy (GTDB): domain Bacteria; phylum Acidobacteriota; class Terriglobia; order Bryobacterales; family Bryobacteraceae; genus BOG-234. The sequence goes on along the minus strand of JAOAPO010000525.1, from coordinate 1,967 downwards.
CGGTCTGGCCGTAGTCGAAGCCGGCCTTCAGGCCTGCGCCAGCCATCCACATGCTGAACCCGTACGGGTTGTGGTCGCGGCCGGGCTTGGAGTTTTTCGCTTCGATGGTGGGCAGGCGGCCGAATTCACCGGACCAGACGACAAGCGTGTCCTTGAGCATGTCGCGCTGTTCAAGGTCGGTGAGCAGGCCGGACATACCCTGATCGATGTACTCGCAGAGGCCGGGCAGCTGGCCTTCGATGTTGTTGTGGGTATCCCAGTTGCCGCCGCCACCGCCATAGATCTGGATGAAGCGCACGTCTTTTTCGGCGAGGCGTCGAGCCATGAGGCAGAGACGCCCAAACGGACCGCCGACCTTTTGGTCGATGCCGTAGAGCTTCTTGGTGGCTTCGCTCTCCTGCTCGATGTCGGCGACGCGGAGCGCTTCTACCTGCATGCGGGCGGCAAGTTCGTAGTTGGCGATGCGGGATTCGAGGTCCTGATCGAGAACGTAGGAGGAGCCTTTTTGAATCTTGTTCAGCTCGCCCACCATGCTGAGGAAGCGCTTTTGCTGGTCGAGGGTGACTCCGTCGGGCCGCTTGATGTCGTAGATTGGCGCCTGCGGGTCAGCGCGCATGCCGGTGCCGTTGTAGATGGGCGGGAGCCAGGCGGAGGAGTGGGCACGATCGCCAATGGTGGCACCCTGGCCGAGGGCTATGTAGCCGGGCAGGTTCTGGTTTTCGGTGCCCAGCGCGTAGTTGACCCACGAGCCGATGGAGGGGAAACCGGTGAAGCCGCGGCCGGTGACCAAGGTGAATTGCGCGGTGGAGTGGTCGATGCGGTCCGTGGTCATGGAGCGGACAAACGTGACCTTGTCGACAACCTTTTGGAAGTGCGGCAAGAGGTCAGAGACGTAGCGGCCGCTCTCACCCGTCTGCTTGAACTTCCAGGGACTCGCCATGATCTGCTGCGAGCCGTTCAGGGCTCTGCCTTTGATCTCGAAGGGCGCGGGTTTGCCGTCGAACTTCGAGAGCGTGGGCTTGGGGTCATACATGTCGATGGTGCTGGGCCCCCCACCGATGTAGATGAAGATCACGCGCTTGGCCCGGGCCGGGAACATCGGCGGCTTGGGCAGAACGTTGTACATCTGTTCTCTGGCCCCGGCCGATTCCGCTGCGTACAGCCGGTCGCCCTGCATGATGGAGTTCAGCGCCATGGCGCCGAAGCCGACGGCGGCGTTTTGGAGCGCCTGCCTGCGAGAAACGATATTCTTCATGATCATGTTCTTATCCCCGCTCTGACTTAGTAACTATATAGGAAATTGTTGGCGCCAAACATGGCCTGCACGAACAGGCGAAGGCCTTCCTTCTTGTCCTGTTCGCCCTCGATTGCTTTGACTCCGATCGCCAGCTCGCGAGGTTCGGGAGGGCGATTGTAGACCTCGTGGAACGCGCGCGTCAAAGCGTCGGTGTAGTTGTTGTTGGTTTGCTCGAGCAGCCTCTGCGTGAAGGATGCTGTGGTGCGCATCACGAGAGGGTTGTTCATCATGGCGAGCGACTGCACCGGCAAAGCGGATCGGAAGCGCTGTGCCTGATTGTCCGAGGTCATGTCGGGGCCGTCGAACGAGTGCAGGAAGGCGACCCAGCGGGTGCGCGCCTGGGTTAGATAGAGGCTGCGGCGATTCGCGCCGCTCACGGTCTTCTTCTCGTCTTCGAGCCACTGGCCGTCGGAGCCGCGCTTGATGGGGATTTGAGGACCGAACATCTTTTCGCTCAGGAGGCCGCTGATCTTCAGCATGGAGTCCCGAATGGTTTCGGCTTCAAGGCGAAGGGGAGCTTTGCGCCAGAGCAGCTTGTCAGACGGATCTTCCGACATGTACGCGGGGACTTCGGCGGAACTCTGCCGGTAGGCATGCGACATCATGATCTGCTTTGTGAGCCACTTGAGATCCCAGTTGTGTTCCTGGAAAGTGACGGCGAGGTAGTCGA
>JAOAPO010000440.1 GCA_025462945.1 Bryobacterales bacterium | reverse complement strand
GTCGAACGGCTTGCCGCCCCAGTCTCTGTTAATGTCGTCTGTAAACTTCTGGCCATAGCCCGTCGAGCCGCGCGGATTGGGCATCACCACCACATAGCCAGCGCCTGCGAACAGTTGTGCGTTCCAGCGATACGTCCAGCTCTCGCCCCATTCCCCTTGGGGGCCGCCGTGAATCAGCATCAGCACCGGGTATTTCCTTGTTGGCGTAAACCCGGGCGGCTTCACAATGAAGCTGTGTACGGGCGTTGCTTCCGCTCCCGTGACAGTGAAGTCCTCGAAAGCAGTCAACTGATACTGGCTCAACAACGCATCGTTCAGGTGAGTCAGCGCAATTTCCTTCGTCCCCGTCGTGGCGAACTTGCAGATCTCTACCGGGCTGTCCCCGCTCTGCCGGGTGAAGACAATTGTCTTGCCATCGGGCGTGAACTGAACATCGTCCAGAGTGTTCGGGCCGCTCAGAGGCACTCGCGCCCCGCCGCCTTCAGGCGACACAAACTGGATGGCCTGCCGGCCTCGATCCACCACCGTGAAGAACAGCTTGGTCGAATCCGGCAGCCACTGGAAGCTGCTCACGGGCCGATCGATCGCGTCCGTAGGACCAGTAACCTTTCCGCTGGCTCGGTCCAGCACCAACACTCGCCACCGGTCACTCTCGTAACCGGCCCGCGCCTGCGATCGAAATGCGAGGTACTTTCCATCGGGCGAATACAACGGTGAAGCATCCGCTCCCGGTCCCGACGTGATCTTCTGCGCAGTCCCGCCGCCAACGGGGATTACATAGATGTCGCTGTTCGTTGAGGTCGCCGCCACCGGGTCAGCGTTCATTGAGAACGCGACCTCACGGCTGTCTGGCGAAATCGCGTAATCATCCGGCCCACCCAGTGAAAAAGGCGGCACAATCCGATCGCCCGGGGTCAGATCCACAACCTTGCCGTCGCTCAGCGAATAAGACAGGATATGCGTCCGGACATTTCCCTGCCACGAATTCCAGTGCCGGTACAGTAACGATGTAACAACGTGCGCTTTGACTTTGCTGTCGCGCTCCGCTGCTGCCCGCGCCGCGTTACAGGCCTCGTCGAACTTGCCTTCTTTACTGCACTCGGGATAAACATCGCTCGTCAACAGCAGGTACTTGCCGTCCGGGGCCACTGTTTCGCCGGAAGCCTCCGTGGAGAGCTTAGTGACCTGCGAAGGTCCTGTTCCATCCGCGTTCATCCGCCAGATCTGCCCGCCGCTGACGTAATAAAGACTCTTGCTGTCAGGTGACCATCGCGGACGCTCCGCCGAGTCCATGAGTTTTCGAGGAGACCCGCCTTCTATCGGCACGCTCCAAACACTGCGCACTGCCTTATTCGCCGCAATGTCCGGCACGGAGACGCCGAACGCCACCGTTTTGCCATCCGGCGACACCTGCGGGTCCGAAAGACGCTGAATTTTCAGGAGAGCGTCGATGTTGAAGGGCAGCTTCTGAGCTGTGAGAACGGCCGGAGCCAAAGCGAGGGCAAGCCACGCCAGTCTGCGCATATCTAACAATTATCCCCCACGGTACGCCTTACTGCCCTCACTTTGCCCGGACCGGGTTCTAGAATAAGATCGGGAGACCGTTTGCATTCTCATCATCACGATCACTCCGGCAAGAGCGGCAGAACGCTGATTTGGTCCTTCGTGGCCACGACTGCGTTTGTGATCTTCGAATTCGTGGCCGGTACGCGGGCGCACAGTCTCGCTCTGATCTCCGATGCCGGGCACAATCTGACCGACGCTCTCGCGCTCCTGCTCGCCTGGTTCGCCGTCTACATCCAGCGCAAGCCCGCCGATGAATCCCGCACCTTCGGGTATCACCGCGCCGGCGTTCTCGCCGCTTTCGTCAATGCTCTTAGCCTGGTGGGTTTCTCCGGCTGGGTTCTCTACGAGAGTTGGCTTCGACTGCTGGCTCCGCAGCCCGTGAACGAAGGCGCAATGATTTGGGTCGCCGGCGCTGCCGTTGTTCTGAACGGGGGCATCATGATCGGCCTTCACGGCGAGGCGCGTCATGATCTGAATACGAAAGGTGCCTACGTCCACATGCTCGGGGACCTCCTTGGCGCACTCGCCATCGTAGCGGGCGCGCTGATGATCCGCTACACGGGGTGGCACCGTGTCGACCCGATCCTCTCGGCCGCGATTGGCGTCTTAGTGGTCTGGTCGGCGTGGGATGTCATTCGCGAGTCGCTCAACATCTTGCTGGAAGGTCTGCCGCGTGGTCTCAACCTGAATGAAGTCAGTAGCTCGATCCGCAAAGTTGAAGGGGTGATCGACGTTCATGACCTTCACGTCTGGAGCATTGGCTCCTCATCCCGGGCGCTGAGTTGCCACGTACTCATCGACGACATGCCGCACTCGCAGAGTGAAGGCATCCTGCACAGTGTGAATCGGGTGCTTGGCGATAATTTCCATTTGCATCACACCACCATCCAGCTCGAGCACGTGAACTGCGCCATCTCCGACGCCGGGTGCGTGATCCCGGGTAACTGCCACGAACTCCATGGCCATGGGCACGACCATGCCGGCCACGCGCACCACCACCACTGACAGACTCCCTGACCGTCCTCTCTCAGTAACTCGATGGTTTCTGCCGCGCGCGGTCAGGAAGCGGGACCACGAAGATGTTTTCCAGCCGCGCAGCAGCCCGATTATCGCTAAAAGGCCAGCAGACCGGAGCGCCGGTAGATCGGCCTGCCGCCCCGCAGCACCATATAGATGTCGTTGTGCCCGGGGCGATCAGGGAGTTCACGGTAGTCGCCCGCGTCGATCATCACCAAATCTGCCTGCTTTCCAGGCTCCAGTGACCCGGCCACCGTCGCCATCCGCAAAGAACAGGCAGCGTTCCACGTCAGCGCCGTGATCGCTTCTTCGATGGTCATACCCAGGTGTCTGCAGGCGAGGTGAAGTAGGAACTGCGGGTTGTAACTTCCCGGCCCGGATCCGCAGTAGCCAGAGCCCAACGCCACAGGCAGGCCCGCGTCGAGCAGTCGCCGGGTCGATTCACCGGTGCATTGCGAAGCCAAAATGTTGGCCCCAGTCAGAACCCAAACGCAGGAAGCGCGCGCCAGTTCCGCTTCGGTTCCCGGCTTCATGCCCGGCCCGGTTACCGAAATCGCGCCCATCCGCGCCACGGCCCTTTGCGCCTCAGGGGAAAGGAGTTCTTTCGTCCGCAAACGAAGGATAAAGCCTTCGGATACGGCAAGGCGACCAAGCCTCTCAAGTTGTTCGAGGCTGCAGTAGCCGCCCGGCGAAGAGGGGATATCCAGTTCCGTCAGGCCAGCCAGTCGCTTGTCTACTATGGCCGCCGCCCACGACCTGACAACGCGCTCCATTGGCGAATTCAGCCATTCGCTCGGATGCGGTGCAAACACCGAGCGAATGCGGACGGGCTTGGCCTGCAGGGTCTTGTGAATGTTGAGCAGCTTGCGTGCGTCCCGCAGGTTCATGGCAGGGAGGGTGCTCGCCCCCACCGCGAGGATGCCGTGGCGAACCCACTCCTCGACCGACCGCACCGCGTGCGATTCCAGTCTCCGCTTGGATGTCGTCGCAATCGCATGATCTGCCTGATCTCGCTTCGGCAGTTCGTCGCCCGTCGTTATCAGCACCGCATCGGGCTCCACGAACGCTGGCATTACCACTCGACCGCCGGCGTCGATCTCAATCGCTGTTCGCGACTGGGCGAGATTTTCGATGCGCCGCGCACTTCCTGACTCGCGAATTACCCCGTCATAGACGAGTAAGGCTCCGTCATGAACTGCCTGCACTTCGCTCATCGCAGACCCGCGACGGGGGCCGCTTGGGCCCTGCAACGTGACCAGTTGCCGAACCCCCCGTATGAGCGTCCACGGGTTACGCGGTGCCGCCTCGGCGTTGATGTGTGTCAAAATTTACAGTCAGTATACGTCAAAAGGCAAGTACTTAAAAACAATTAGGCTCATTACTGAAGCTTAATCGTGCGGCGAACGTCAGACCATGCGGGAAACAGGCGGGGGTCACTAAGCCAGACCAGCATCCATTCCACCATCTGCGCCTTGGTTTGCTGCGTCAAGGGAGGCGAACTGTCAAGACGTGAAATGATCCGGGCTTTGTCTTTTGCGCGAATGACTTCGCTGCGGCAGAAATTTCTAAGGTCATCCCGATTTTCATAAAAACATGAAAAATCGCACAGTGACTGCTCCAGTTCGTCGAACGTATGTTGCCTGACACCGCACCAGGGCGCGTCCACCTCCATTCCCGCGCCACTCAGGTGCTCGGAGCGCAGATCCGGGATAGCTTCGATGAGGACTCGCCATTCGGTCTCACCGATACGGTTCCACCCGTGCTTCGCCGCGAGTTCACGGACAATCTTCCTGCGCGAAACTCTCTTACTTGCCGCCCGCACGATGATACTGATTCACCGCTGCAAGATGTTCTCGCAGCGTCTGATTGAAATAGTGTCCGCCGCTGCCGTCGGCCTTCGCGACGAAGAACAGGAACGGCGTCTCAGCCGGAGATGCCGCCGCTTTGAGGGCGCCCAGTCCGGGGTTCGCGATCGGCCCCGGCGGAAGTCCTGCATGCCTGTAAGTGTTATACGGATTGTCACTGGCGAGGTCGGACTGATGAATCACGCCCTTATAGCGATTTTCCAGCAAGGCGGCATAGACCGTAGTCGGGTCGCAGTCCAGTTTCATCCCCAGGCGCAGCCGGTTTTTGAAGACAGATGCCACCTGAGGCTGCTCTTCATGAAGGTGTGCCTCCCGCTCTACCAGGGAGGCGAGCGTGACGGTCGAGTGGAGGTCGCCGCTGCCCACCCTGGCCCACTGCTTCCGAAACTCAGCCGTCATCTGCGCACATAGTTGGGCCGCAGTGGTGTGACGGTATATGCGGTACTTACTGGGGAAAAGATAGCCTTCCAGGGAGGTGGCGGCAGGGTCAAGATTGTGAATGATCGCAGGATTTTTTGCGGCTGCCAGAAATGCCGCTGCCGTTATTTGCGATTGAGTCGCCACCAGCGTAGCCATATCGAAGATATTCGTTCCTTCAGGAACTAAAAGCTCCGTATAGTAGATATCGCCTTTCTGTATCCGGGTGAACACTTCCAGCGGCGAGGCCGCAGTTGCGAAGCGATACTCGCCAGCCTGTAACCGAGCATTCCGGCGTATCGCTCTCGCTGCCTTGAACATCCAGGGCGATTCAATCACACCCTGACGAGCCAACTCATCCGCCATGGCCGAAGTGGATGTCCCTCGCTTGAAGTCGATGAAGACGGGTTGGTCAAAGCCTTTGTAAGCTCTGTTTACCTGAAAAGTCATGTACGCGCCAGCCACGACAGCCAGTACGACCAACAAGCCGATGAATCGAAGAAGGGATTTCATTCCCACGTACTTCCGTCGTCGGGCGGGAGCAGGTTCGGTCGAAGCTCGTCGAGGTAGTTTTGCAACAGGATTACGGCAGACAAGCGGTCAATGTTGGCGCGCCTCTCCCCATTCGACACGCCCCGGCCTCGGATCGTCTGGGCTGCCTCCCAGCTCGTCAGCCGCTCATCCCGGAAGGTAATCGGGAGACCTGTCTTGCGCTCCAGTTCCTGAGCGAACTCGCGCGTGTACTCGGCCTGGCTACTGATCTCTCCACTCATATGGAGCGGATCGCCCAGCAGTATGCGGATGACGCCATTCTTCACTGCCAGCTTGCGGAGAACTTCGATGTCGTATCTTCGGCCCTGCCGCTCCAGCGTTTCGAGCCCCTGCGCCGTAATGCCGAGTTCATCGCTCAACGCGACCCCGATCCGCTTCTTTCCAAGATCCAACGCCAGTATCCGGCCCGTTTCACCCACGTCCTTAATTGTAGGTCGCGGCGGTTCCCGGCAGGGCTGTTTCGCGGCAAACAGGCATGTTAGGCTCGGAGCATACATGCTCAGGGTCTCCGGAAGGCGCGGCGAGAACTCAACCGGGGAGGCTGCCGACGACGCGCGCACGTACTCCCTGAGAATCATTGCCGCCGGCGTCATCCTCGCAATCCTGTATTGGGCCCGCATTGTTTTCATTACAACCATCATTGCCGTAGTAATCGCCTTGATTTTGGAACCCTTCGTCGGGTTGCTCACTCGCTTACGCTTCCCGCGATTTCTCGCCACCGCCGTGGTCGGTCTCGTCACGATGACCGTCCTCTGGTTCGTCGCTTTCGCCGCGTGGGGGCAGATGTCTGGAGTGCTGCGGGAAGCTCCCGCCCTAAAAGAGAATATCGCCAGGGCCGTCGACAGCGTGGCCGGTCGCATTCAGGCGATCGAGGATGAAGCACTCCGACTGGTGACACCTTCGCGTAACAGACCTGCCGTCGTGGTCGCCGTCCCGCAGCCTCAGACTCGGCGCTCTGCGAAGAAGGCCGCACCCGCGCCCGCGCCGGGCACCGCTGTTTCACCAGAACAGATCCCAGAGGTCCGCATCCATGACGATCGGAACGCCATTGAAGACTACGTTCTCGCCAGTCTCGGCAAGCTGTCCCGCGCCCTGCTGATGAGTACTTTCGTGCCTCTGCTGGTTTATTTCATGTTAAGTTGGCGCGATCACATCTATCGGAGCTTCCTGCGGTTTTTCGAAGGACCGGCTCGGGTCACCGTCTCGCAGAGCCTGCAGGGAATCGCGGGAGTTGCCCGCGCTTTCGTGGTCGGCAACTTCATCATCGGTGTTCTGCTCTCGCTCACATCCTCGGCGCTCTTTGCCTTCATCCATTTGCCTTACCCTCTGCTCGCGGGTGGACTCAGCGGACTGTTCAGCCTTGTCCCCTACGCCGGGATGCTGCTGGCGGTTCTGCCGCCCCTCGTTGCCGCGCTGGCCACCGGCGTCGAAACACCCACGCTGCTGCTGTCGATCGTCTTCGCCGCAGGGTTGCACCTTATTGCCATGAACGTTCTGTATCCGACAATTGTGGGTGCCAGAGTCCACCTGAACCCCCTCGTGGTCACGTTCTCTCTCATGTTCTGGGGCTTCCTCTGGGACGGGGCAGGGTTGCTGCTGGCTATTCCAATCACAGCTGGCATCAAGGCCGTTTGCGACCACGTTCCTCAATTGCGTAAGTACGGCAAGTTCCTTGGCGACTAAAGGCGGACACTGAGGCGATAGAATGCTTCTGACCCTATGCACAAGCTTGCCCTCGCGGCTTTCCTGATTCTTGCGCCCGCCTTCGCTCAGCCTCAGCCTCCGAACTTCAGCCCGGAATCCCAGCCTCAGCCCAACGTTTCGAAGGGAACGCTCACCAAAGCGGTTCTGGCACCCGGGAAGATCTACCCAGGCGTTCCTCACGACTACCAGGTCTACGTCTCGGCTAAGGCTGATCCGGCAAAGCCGCTTCCATACACGGTGTTCCTCGATGGCGGCGGCTACGCCGGTGACGGGATGCGCATCCCCGTGATTCTGGACAACCTGACCGCCAAGGGCGACCTCCCGCCCATGGCAGTGATCTTCGTCAACCCGGGTCAACTGGCGCCGACTAAGCCCGACACGCAGATCGCCCGCTTTTCCCGCGACTGGGAGTACGATGACGTCCGGCCCGACTTCTCCCGCTTCCTCGTTGAGGAGCTGATCCCGGAGGTCGGCAAGAAGGTGAACCTCTCGGCCAATCCAGACGATCACGCCATCGGAGGCACCAGCACGGGAGCCGTCGGCGCGTTCATGGCCGCCTGGTACCGCCCCGATGTGTTCCACCGGGTTCTCTATCTGATCGGGACGTTCGTGGATATGCGGGGCGCGAATCAGGTTCCGTTCTGGATTCGAAAAAACGAACCCAAACCGCTTCGCATCTTCCTCCAGGATGGCACCTCCGACATCGACAGCTACGCGGGCAACTGGCCCCTGCAGAACCAATCGATGGACGCTGCGCTGAATTTTTCCGGCTACGACCACCGCTTCGAGCTTTACCAGGGCGAAGCCCATAGCACCCGGAAAGCCTCAGAAGGGATGCCCGATACCCTGCGCTGGCTCTGGCGCGGCTACCCGGCACCGATTTTACAAAACGAACCCAGTCCGGTGGCAGCCCAGGGCGGTCGAGGCGGACGAGGTGCCGGACCGGGTCCGGGTCGCGGAGGACCGACGACCTACCGGCAGCCTGCTTACAACGTCGTCACCCCCGATA
>JAOAPO010000484.1 GCA_025462945.1 Bryobacterales bacterium | reverse complement strand
TGACCGGTGATACCCCGACCTCCAACTCGAGCGCCGTCGTAACACCATCCATGGCTTTGTACCCATAGTTTTCCGGAGTCTGCCCGTGCGAGTGCAAGTCGATGAATCCGGGCGCAACCACCAGTCCACTGGCATCCACCTCAACTTTGCCTCGCAACGGGCGCGCCGAGATCGCCGCAATCCTGCCGCCAGCAATACCCACGCTCCGAACGGCATCCAGGGCGGATTCGGGGTCGACGACCCGGCCGCGTTGCAGGACGACATCATACGTCTGCGCCACCAGCAGCGAGGGTAACAACAGGAGGAGGAGTCGCATCAGGCGAGTCTACCGCAGCACACCCCTAAGATTCCGGGCGGAAGGTCGTGTAACGAGCTGCGATCCACCTGGGCGTGTGGTCGGCATCTCGGAGAAGTGGCCGTGCCGACTACCCGCGATTAGTAGCGTAATGTTTACCTTCGCGCCCCGGAAGGCAGCGTTACCGGAGAGAATTCTTCAATGTGATCCCGTCGCCCTGACTGCGGCGAGTTCGATAACTGGTATTCCCGATGTCAGAGCTGCTTCACTCAGAGGAGGTTGGCCGCTGTGCTGCCGACCGCGATAGTCTGGCGTTGTGCCGGCACGCGCCAGATTCATCGAGCCGATGTTGTTGTTGCGCACTGACACGCTGCCCGACGATCAGGGCTGGATTTATGAGATCAAGTTCGACGGCTATCGTGCCGTAGCCTTCAAGATCGGCGGCACAGTTCACCTCCGGTCGCGCAACGACAACGACTTCGCTATCCGCTACCCAGGCATTGTCAAAGCGCTCGCCCACCTGCCGGATGAGACCGTTATTGACGGCGAGGTTGTGGCGCTCGACGACGCTGGCAAACCATCCTTCAATACTCTTCAAAACTTCCGTTCCGGGCAAGCGCCTTTGCATTTCTACATCTTCGACTTGGTGGTTCTGAAGGGAAAAGATGTGATGGGCGAAACGCTCGAAACGCGGCGAGGGCTGATTGAGACAAAGGTTCTGTCCAAACTGGCGGAGCCTATCCGGTATTCACCGGGACTCGAGGCAAGCCTGCCGGACCTGATTCAGTCGGTGAAGGCGCAGTGGCTTGAAGGACTGGTGGCGAAGCGTCGCCACAGCCGGTATGAGCCGGGCCAGCAATCGGGCGCATGGGTGAAGATGCGCGTTAATCAGGGACAGGAACTGGTCATCGCCGGACACACGCCCTCAGCAAAAAACTTCGACGCCCTGGTGATCGGCTATTACGACGGGCCGGACCTTATATATGCTGCGCGAACGCGAAATCGCTTCACGCCGGCATCACGTGCGGAACTGTTTAAGAAAATCAAGCCACTGGAAGTCGAAAAGTGCCCATTCGCCAACCTGCCGGAAAAAAGGCGGGCCGCTGGGGTGCTGGGCTGACAGCCGCCAAAATGGAAGAATGCAAGTGGCTGAAGCCCGTACTGGTTGGGCAGTTTGAGTTCGTGGAGTGGACCGACGTCCACCATCTGCGGCGCAGCAGATTCATTGCGCCGCGAGACGACAAGAATGCGAAGGACGTAAGGCGAGAGAGCTGACCACTAAGATAGCTGCCGATATTACTTATTAACACCGGCCGTAAGTTTCGATCTGCTCAAGCGGAGCAGCCACATTCCGGTAACGCCGTTCGAACTAACCCGCTCCGCGGGGGACGCTCAGCGTACGTCGTTGTCTGGGGCTGTTTCGGATAGTGTGTGGGTCACAAGGAGGTCTTGTGACCGCTGCTGGTTGCCGGTTGGCTGACCTTGCGCTCACAGGGTGCACCCGCGTCCCTCATCGCGGTGCTCCCGTTTGAGGATCTGAACGGCGACCCTGCTCAGGCATATTTGGCCCGTGGACTCACCGAGGAGGTCATTACCCAGCTGGGGCGGGTGGCCCTTCCTGAAGTCGGCGTAATCGCCGGACCTTCGGTTTGGCCGTATCGCCGATCCCACCTCGCCCCCACAAAAGATCGCGTCCGAACTGGGGGCCGGATACCTCGTGACCGGCACGTTGGAGCATGACACGTCCCGTGTGCGAGTGTCGGCACGTCTGATTCGGGCTCGCGACGGACTGCAACTTTGGGCCGACACCTTCGACGGGCCCGCCGACGCGGCGCTTCCCCTTCAGGCGGATGTCGCCGCTTCGGTTGCCCGTGCGATGCGGGGCCGGCTCGTGCCTCTGCCCAAAACTGCGCGCCACCAGCAAATCGAAGGCCAAGCCGCGGACCTTTACCTTCGAGGCCGGTTCTATTGGAACCAGCGGACCGAGGTCAGTCTGAAGCAGGCGATCGCATACTTTGAGCAGTCGATTGCTCGTGCCCCCGGCTATGCGCCGGCGTATGCAGCGCGCCGACTGCTATGCCGCCATGGTGTATAGCTGTTATCTCGCACCAGCGACAGGATTCGCACAAGCGCGGACTGCGCTCAATCACGCACGCCAGATCGATTCACAGGCCCCCGAGGTCCTCGCCTCCGAAGGGTATTTAAATATGTATTTCGATTGGGATCTCGACAAGGCCGCCCGCAACCTGGAGCGGGCAATTGCCGTGGATCCGAACTACGCCACCGCGTACGACTGGCTGGGTGTCCTGTATACCGCTTCGAAGAAGTTCAGTGCTGCCCGAAGTGCCTTCGATCACGCGCGACGACTGGATCCGGCTTCTTTGCCAATCCGGACCGATCTGGCGTTCCACCTTCACTACAGCGGCCGGAATGAAGACGCGCGGCAGGAACTGGAAGGTATCCTGAAACTAGATTCCGATTTCCCCCTCGCGCATTTTTGGATGAGCCGCGTCTTGAGTTCCGAATCCAACTGTGCGGGTGCGCTTTCCGAGCTTGAGACTACATCGTCGTCCTCTCTCCGCGATTGGCAGCCCGTCATTGCGGCTCATGGCCACATTGCCGCCATGTGTGGGCAACGATTAGGGGCGCTCGCGGACCTGCGGCGGTTTGACGGCATGGCTCAAAGCAGATTCGTGACCTCCTACGGCTACGCGTTGATCTATGCGGGGCTGAAAGAAAACGATAAGGCTCTCATGTGGTTACGACGGGCCGTCGAGGAGCGGTCGCACTGGC
>JAOAPO010000481.1 GCA_025462945.1 Bryobacterales bacterium | reverse complement strand
GAGGGTACATGGACGGCGTGAGGCCGTATTTCTTTAGCACCGGCCAGTCAGCGGGACCGATCAGGTCGAAGCCCTGACAGCCCAGACGCGCAGCTTCGCGGCACATGACATAGAGAGCCATGCCGCGGCCGAAGACACCCCGCGTCACGCCCTGCTTCATACGGCCTGTCCTCTTGACTGATGTGGGGGGCTGGGCGGCGGCGAACGGCGCCGCCGCCAGACCTGCGAGTATCTCCCGGCGAGTCATCGCTATTTGCCGTACATAACGAACCCAAACAGCATGTCGCCGGCCCCGACCACTACGTACTGTCGCCCGTCGAGTTCATAGCTGATGGGGGCGTTAGCGACGGGGGCTGCCACATTGGCGTGCCACAGAGGTTCGCCCGTGCTTGCGTTCAGCGCCACGAAGTTCGTGGTCGTGTCCCCCGCAAACACCAGGTTGCCAGCAGTGGTGAGCAGACCGGAACGGCCGCCGCTGCCTTCCCACTTGTGGCTCCACTTGATGTTGCCGGTCTTGTAATCGATCGCCTGTAGCATGGATTCCGACCATCCTCCACGGTCGGTACCACCCCAGCCTTCCGGTTTGTCGTCCGTATCGTACAGATACCAGACGCTGAAAGCGCGGGCGGCATTGACGTAGAAAAGGCCGGTGGCGGGATTGAATGCCGGAGGCGGCCAGTTTGCTGCGCCGCCCTGGTTGGGAGAAACGAGGGCCCCAGCGAACTGCGGTTCTTTGTCGGGGTTCGGAATCGGCTGACCCTTGGCGTCGACACCCTTGGCCCAGTTCGTCTTCACGTACTCCTTCGAAACGATAGCCTTGCCGGTAGTGCGATCCAGAGTAAAGAACCATCCGTTGCGGCAGGCCACCGAGAGCAGTTTCTTCTTCTGCCCGTTGATCTCGCCGTCGTAGAGCACCGGGACCTGATTGTTATCCCAGTCATGGGTATCGTGCGGCGACGGCTGGAAGTGCCACACCAGCTTTCCGGTATCCGGGTTCAGCGCCACGATAGAGGCCGTATACAGGTTGTCTCCCTGGCGGCTCTTGCCCGCGACGACGGGCTGCGGGTTGCCCGTCCCAAAGTAGATCTGGTTCAGTTCGGGGTCATAGGTGGTGGTGCCCCACGTCATGCCGCCGCCGTGTGCCGCCGCATCTTCATTCGGCCAGGTCTCGAAACCGGGTTCGCCCTTTTTCGGCACTACGGACCAATGCCACTGCAGTTCACCGGTTTCGGGATCGCGCGATTCGAAGTAACCGGGGATGTCGAGATCGTCACCCGACACGCCGACGAGCACGTGGTTCTTGACGATGATGGGGGCGGTGGAGGCGTAGTACATCTGGTCGAGGTCGCAGATGGATTTCTGCCAGCGTTCCTTGCCGTCCTTCAGGTTCAGGGAGACGAGCTTGCAGTCCGGCGTCTCGAAGTAGAGCCAGTTGCCGGAAATGCCAACGCCGCGGTTGCCGAGGTGGATACCGCCCTCGGACTTATGGACGTGGTGCCAGATCTCGCGCCCGGTGCGGGCATCGAGTGCCCAGACGTGGTCGGGAATCGTCACGTACATGACGCCGTTGACCACGATCGGGTTCGCTTTGAAGACGGTGGCAGTGGCACCGGGTGCGTTGATTCGATAGAGCCAGGCCAGGCTCAGGTTCTGGACGTTACCGTCGTTGACTTTCTTCAAAGGGCTGAAACGCTGGCCTGTGTAGTCGCCGCTGTAGGTTGGCCAGTCTGTGGTGGGCGGCTTCAGCAGCTTCGAGTTATCGAGAGCGCCCTGACCGAAGACGACGGTCGCGAGGCCGGCAAAGGCGGTGATCAGTTTCAGGCGCTTCATTTCAGGGTCTCCAGGTAAGCAGTGACGTCGTGGATGTTCTTATCGGTGATGCGATCGAGCAACTGTGCATGGGCGGCATAGGGGTCGTCGATCTTTACCTTCAGACCATTGATCCGGGACCAGGCGCGGTACTCACCGTCGGCGTCACGGAGCGACACGTTGAAATCGTCGATCTGGACGAGCGTGCCGGTCACGGCCGGGCCGGTAGGTGGTGTGACGGTAACCATCGTGGGCTTGCCGCCGCGTCCGAAGCCGGGCTTGGGGAACAGAAAGCGCTGCTGCAGATCGACCGGCTCGAACTTCGCGCCGATGCCCTTGAGGTTGCCCTCGGGAGAGTGGCACTGCGTGCACTTGCCATCGCCCTTGAAGTAGGCTTCGCCGGCTTTAGCGTCGCCGATCAAGACGTTCTGGGCGCGGAAGAGCGGTGACGTGCGCAGCGTGTCGCCGACTTTGAGGTGCAGGAAATCCGCCAGGTCCTCGATTTTTTCCTTGCTGAATTGAGCGGCCGGGGAGCCCTGCGTCTGGTGGCCTTTCTTCAGGAAGGGTCCGATTTCGCTACCGTAGCGATCTTTCAGGACCACGAGCGATCGGACGAGATCCGAACCACCCTGACCGCCGCGAGCCGTGGGGCCGTGGCAGGTGATGCATTCCTGAATGTAGACCTTCTTGCCGCGCTCAGCAGCGTCGGCGTCCACGATGTGTTTGTCGGCGGCGCCCGCCTGTCCCAGCAGACCCTGACCGGTGGGGGCTTTCCGCTGCGGGCGTGCCGCTGGTGCCTGAGCCTGGGCGTAAATACCCGCCGCCGTCCCGGCAATAAAGACGGCCGATAAGGCGTACTTTGTCGATAACTTACTTAGCAATCTAAACTCCCCTGGAGAGCCTGTGATGAGTACGGATCCCCTCGCTGGTTTATTGTATAAGGTCCGGCTGGGAGGCGAGAGGCGGGTTTATGATTTCCGCGATCCGGGGATAATAGGGCATGGGTCGCTATCTGATCGGTGCCGGACTGCTGCTCCTAATAGCTGGCGCGTTGTTTATCCTGGCCGAGAAGCTGGGTATCCATGTGGGGCGTCTGCCTGGTGATATTCGGATCGAGGGAAAGCGGGGCAGCTTTTACTTTCCCATCGTCACTTGTCTGCTGATCAGTGCCGTGCTGACGCTGGTTTCGTGGTTCTTTCGATCTCGCTGAGCGGCTCGCCGGTCAGCGAACCCGGCCGATTTTCTCGGGCGGCCAGTAGACGAACACTGCTTTCCCATAGATGGAACCGCGGTCCACAAGGCCCCACATACGGCTGTCGCTCGACGAACTCCGGTGGTCTCCTAGAACGAAGTAATGGTCCGGGGTAACCTTGCGGCGAATCATCGAAAGCTGATCCCGGTACTGGTCGGGGACGTAGGCCTCCTCGACCCGTTCGCCATTGACGTAAACCATGCCGTTTTCGATTTCGACGGTGTCGCCGGGCACGCCGATAACGCGCTTGATGTACGACTGGCGCGGGTCTAAAGGGAAGTGGAAGACCACCAGGTCCCCGCGCCCGATAGCGCCGGTGCCGAGTTTGTATTCGTACTTGTTGACGAAGATGCGTTCCTGATCTTCCAGTCCGGGCATCATACTGGTGCCTTCGACTTTGACGGGCTGGTAGATGAAGACGATCAGGACAATGGCAAGGCCGATGGAGATGAGCAGGTCACGGAGCAGCGAGACGGGATTCAGTCCGGTCTTTTGCTTCTCCTGCGGTTGTCGGGGTTCAGGCGCAGTGTCTTGCATATCGCTTGTCTTGTTTAATGCTGTCTTCTTTAATGCTTAGGATACCTAAGTAGACGCTCACATTTCGGTTTGGTTTGCCGGAGGCGGACGGGTGTAGAATCGCAGCTATGTCGATAACCCGTCGAGACTTGTCAATGCTTCTTCCGGCGCTGGCCGCCGGTCTGCCTGCGCGCGCGGCCGAGGGCCGCCTCAAAGCCACGGTGTTCAAGTATGAAGACCTGCCGGTGAAGGTCAACGGTCAGAACAAGGGCCGCGCCGTGCTGGACACGGCAACCCACACTGGCTTTGGCGTGGAGGTTCACATTACGGAACTGGCGCCCGGGCAGTCTCCTCATCCGCCGCACCATCACGTCCACGAAGAGATGATGATGTTGCAGCGAGGCACTCTGGAGGCGAACCTGGCGGGCAAGTTGACGACGATGACTCCCGGTTCCGTCCTCTTCGTCGAATCCGGCATTGAGCACGGGATCCGGAATCCCGGAACCGAGCCTTGCCAGTACTTCGTCATTGCTCTGGGGAATCCCAAGGGATAAGCTTCGGCGGTCGTTCATCGGGCACGACCAGCCACGTCTTGCGCCCGGGGTAGTAAAGGCGCAACTTCGCGTTCTCGTCGTTCCCGAGGTCGAGAGCCCAAACCACGCGTGACCGGTCGATATCGGCCTCGTTGTGAATCCATTCGCGCAGAGTGTGGCTCGGGCTGTAGCGGACGAAGACGAGCTGCTGGCCCGGGCTTGTGGCCAGGCTTCGGTTGATCGCGAAGCGGCCCTCGGCGTCTCCGAAGTTGATGTAATCCCAGCTTTGGTACGGTCCCGTGGCGATGAAAAGGTCCTCGTCGCCAAACAGGTGAATGCTGTACCAGAAGGCAAAGCGCGCCAGACACAGGGTCAGGATCAGCAGAGCGGCATTCGGGTTGAGGCGCGACAAACCAGCTACAGCCAGCAAGAGGATGAGGCAGGCAGCGGCGGCGACGTAGTGCGGGTAGAAGTAGGGGTAGAAGTTCGTCCCCAACGCGAATATCGCGAGGGTGACCGCGACCCAGAGATACTGCCTCTGCCGCAGCAACGGGACGGCCCAGACCAGAGCAAGGTAGAGTGGCGCGTAAAGGAAGAAGCGAAGGAATTTGATGCGTCCGGCGAGACGGGGCCAGAAGTTGCCGGCTTCTGCGTGAGCGTCCACCTGAGCCTGGTAGTCCATCTCCTGCTCCCGGACGAGTGGCCGCTGCGGCTTCGGCATCGGTTGAAAGGTGAAGGCGGCTGGAACTCCGTACTGAGTCCGGCTTTCCATGTAGGGCAGCTTCAGCCAGTCCCCCGTTACGGCGTGGTTCTGCATCAGCGTCAGCAGGAGGGCAGGGAAGACCGCAAGGGCGGCCACGGTGAGCTGCCTGCCGGAGACACGGAGCAACGCAGGCACGATGCAGATGCCCATCAGCAGCGCTTCATACGGCCTTGTGAGAACCTGCATTCCGAGGCCGGCACCCAGCAGAAGGGCGGCGCTGGTCGTGGGCCCGCGGCGTAGTCTTGGGAGAGCGCCGAAGACAAGACAGCCCGCGATGGCGGAGACGGCTCCGCCCCAGTAGTTATTCATCCACTGGTTTAGCGGGCCGAAGAGGATAACCGCGACAAACCCTCCCAGCAGTGCCCACCGTGGGGCGAGCCAGCCTCGCAGCATCCAATAGACGGCCGCACAGAAGAGACCTACGGACAGCGCCACGCCGGCCCAGGGGGATTTGAAGATGAGTTGCCCGAAGGCCAGCGCGAGTCCCTGTCCGAGTGGGTAGATCGAGGCATAGGCGGGTTCCTGAAGAACGAACACGGTTTCGAAGAACCGGTGCATCGGGTGCACGGCGTTGGCGAGGCGGAAGTGCGCGAGTGTGTCGCCCAACAGAAGATACGAGAAATCGTCGGAGACGCTGGGCTCCGGTATGGGATGGTGAGCGAGCAGTGCAAGTCTGAGGGCGATGGGTAGCAGCGTCAACGTGATCGCAGCCGCGCGCGGGTGGTCAGCCAGCCAGTCGAAAGCAGCCTTGAAGTGGTCGCGGGCGAGAATGGCCACGACGGCCACGATCGCCAGCGCGAGCAGGAGCGTGTCGACGAGGGAGAAGCCAGCCGGGTTCTGCAGCGGAAGGAAGAAGCGAAGCAGGCGGTGGACGTTGGGCATTCGGGCGGGGAACTCCTATTATTCCCCTGCGGTGGTCGCGTACCGCGAACGAATCGTATAGAATCGCCGTAATCATGCTCATGAAGACAACTCTTTGCGCCTTATTTGCTGCGGCTGCCCCGGTTCTGGCCCAGTCAGGCGATTGTTCGAAGGCCTTCGTTGCGCCTCAGGCTGCGGGTGCGCAGATCTCGATGACGCTTCGCGCGGGAGCGGTCGACATCGTGGGCACCAAAGAGAACGTGGTGCGCGTGACCTGCCAGGTCGGTCGGCCTGCCGACGCCGGAAGCATTCATATCTACTTCGCGGCGGGCAAGCTCACGGTTTCGGGCGGACCCAACAAGGACGTACGCTACCGCATCGAAGTGCCGGAGAAGTCCGGACTGATGGTGCGGGCCGCCGCTGGCGACATGACAGTGAAAGGTATCACCGGCAACAAGGATGTGGAGTTGAGCGCCGGCGATCTGACGATGGAAGCAGGCGACCCGGCGAGCTACAAGCTGGCAGAAGGGAAGGTCAGCGTGGGCGATCTGAATGCGAAGCCGTTCGGTGCGCAGAAGGCTGGTTTTGCGGGAAGTTTCCGCAAGGAGAACAGCGGGGGGCAGTATCGCCTGCACGTGGCTCTGATGGCTGGCAATTTGACGCTGAAGTAGAATCGTCTACATGTCTGCCGCCGCGTTCTCCGATACGGACCCGAGGCGATGGCTGTCTGGCTGACGATTTTACGCAGCAAAATGGGCGGTGTGCGTCTGATGATGGCTCTGGACGTCAGCGACTTCGCAATCAAGGTGTCTGAAGCGGGTATTACGTGCGCGCTACCCGGATGCGTCAGTTCGCGAGGTGTTCCTGCGAGCGGCCGCATTGAGAATACCGAAGGAGCTCATGCTCAAAGCCTACGGCTGGCATCCTGACGAGCCGGACAATAACCATGCCAACTGAGCCGCATTCTCGAGGTGTTCGATCGCTTCGGTATCCGGTACGCCATGGGCGGATCGGTTGCGAGTTCGGTCCATGGGATCCAGACCTCATCCGCGACGCCTTCGCGCATGGCCGCGCTGCTAACCTGATTCATCTCGGAACCGGCTGGAAGTTCGATCTCTTCCCAGTCCAGGACGACGAATACAGTGTCGTGCAATTGGCCCGGCGTTCCAGGAGAGAAATCCGATCGTCTGCCGAGGATGCCGCTCGAGTGTGCTGTCAGCTCAGCGGAAGACATGATCCTGAGGAAGCTGGAGTCGTACAGACTCGGGGGCGAAACCTCGGAACGACAATGGGCGGATGCTCGCGGGATCTGCCTCGCGAATGGGTCATCGCTCGACACCCTTCACCTTAGGACGTGGGCCCCTCGGCTAAACGTTGAGTACCTGTTTGGGCGGCTGCTCTCGGAAGTCGAGACCAAGTAAAAACGCCGGACCGAGTCGCATCGCTGCGTGACTCTGTCCGGCGTTAGTAAACGAAGTAAAAGGGTCTACTAGACTACGTCGACGCCCATGGAACGAGCGGTGCCCTTGACCGAGCGGATGGCTGCATCAACGTCGAAGCAGTTGAGATCCGGCATTTTGATCTTGGCGATTTCTTCCACCTGTGCGTTGGTGATCTTGCCGACCTTGTTCTTATGCGGTTCGGGCGAGCCCTTCGCGATGTTCACAGCGCGCTTGATCAGAACCGGGACGGGAGGCGTCTTCGTGATGAACGTGAAAGAACGATCCGAGAAAATGGTGATAACAACCGGGATGATCAGGCCTTCCTGATCTTTTGCCGACGTCTTTGCATTGAACGCCTTGCAGAATTCCATGATGTTGACGCCCTGCGGACCGAGCGCCGTACCAACCGGAGGCGCCGGGGTTGCCTTACCCGCGGGGATTTGCAGCTTTACCGAACCTGTTACTTTCTTCGCCATACTGAACCTTTCTCAAATCGTCTTTAGAACCAGAACCGTTAGATCTTTTCGACCTGCAGGAAGTCCAGTTCCACCGGAGTCGCGCGGCCAAAAATGGTGACCAGCACCTTAAGGACGCTGCGCTCCGGATTAATCTCATCAACCTTGCCCTGGAAGCTGGCAAACGGTCCATCCACAATGCGCACCATTTCGTTCTTCTCGAACGACATCTTGGGACGGGGCCGTTCGGCGGCACTCGTCTGACGGTACAGCATCTTGTTGATTTCGTCCGCACTGAGCGGAATCGGTACCTGACCGCCGCCGACGAAGCCGGTGACACGGGGCGTATCCTTCACGCGGTGCCAAAGCTGATCGTTCGAAGTGCCGTCGGTGTTCTTCATCGACATCTGCACAACCACGTAACCGGGGTAGAGCAGTCGCTTGCTGGTGACCTTCTTGCCGTTGCGAAGCTCGACGACTTCTTCTTCAGGGATCAGGATCTGACCGATCTGATCGCCGAAACCGAAAGCATCGGCACGGGTGCGCAGCGACTCCACAACCTTCCGTTCAAAACCGGAATAGGTGTGGATGATGTACCACTGCATGTTGTCGGGAGGGAGTTCCTCGGCCAGACCTTCGACCGGAGCTTCTTCGCCTTCGCCGTAATGGTCAACACCCTCGACTGCCTCGGCCGTTTCAGCAGCGTCGTACTGGGGATCCTGCTCTGTTGGCGCGCCTTCAGCCGTCATTGCTTCCGACTCTTCCGACGCTTCTTCAACGCTGGCGTCTTCGGAATGGGCAGGGAACACCGTTTCCGGATCTTGATCGTCTTCGGGCTGGTTATCCAATGGTTCCTGCATGATGTCCATTACTTCTACTTCACCAGGCTGGTGTAGCCGCGAGTGACGGTGAGCTCGATGACTTTGTCGACGATCTTGAAGTAGGCTGCGAAAGCGAAGACGCTGAGGATCACAACGACGGTGGTCGATTCCACCTGCTTGCGGTTCGGCCAGGTCACCCGGCGCATCTCAGACCGGATGTCGGTGAGGTACTCGCGGGTGGACTCTATGAAACTCGGTTTGTTCGGTACTTCTTC
>JAOAPO010000475.1 GCA_025462945.1 Bryobacterales bacterium | reverse complement strand
TATCTCACGACCGGCACGGTGTTGATGTCCAACCTGCGAAATCCGCTGCTGACGATCACGGCTGATACCTGCGGTCGGCATGACACCCTGGGTGGCGCGTGCGCGGCAGAGAGCAACCAGGTTCGGTACGCGATCGAGAAGAGGCACATGCATGCCTGCCGCAACAGCTTTCTCAATGCGGTGGCGGATCCGATGTGGGATCTCTCGAAGCGCGACCTTGGTCCGAATATCAACTTCTTCATGAACGTGCCTGTCACGCCCGAAGGCAAGCTGACTTTTGAGGATGGTATCTCGGACGCTTTGAAGTATGTCGAGATGCGAGCTGAGACGGATGTGATCTGCGTGATCAGTAACTGCCCGCAGTTGAACAACCCTTGTAACGCCTACAACCCAACTCCGGTGCAGGTATTCATATGGAATTCGGAGAAGGAGTAAGATGTTCCCCAAAGTTCTGATCGCAAATCGCGGAGCTATCGCCTGCCGCGTCATCCGTACGCTTGATCGCATGGGCATTGGTTCTGTCGCCGTTTACTCCGAGGCCGATCGCCATTCGCTGCACGTGGCCCGAGCCGGTGAAGCGGTTTTGCTGGGGCCGGCCCCGGCGGCGCAAAGCTATCTGGATGTAGACAAGGTTATCGAAGCCGCGAAGCGCACCGGTGCCGAGGCGATTCACCCAGGCTACGGCTTCCTCAGCGAGAATGCAGGGTTCGCTCAGGCCTGCGAGACTGCGGGGATTGCGTTCATCGGACCGACCCCGACGCAGATGCGTGCGTTCGGTCTGAAGCATACGGCTCGTGAGATTGCGGGGGCCAATGGTGTTCCGCTGCTGCCGGGAACGGCGCTGCTGCACGATGCTGAACACGCCGTAATCAAGGCCAAACGCATCGGGCTTCCCGTGATGCTGAAGAGCACGGCGGGGGGCGGCGGCATTGGGATGCGGCTTTGCCATGACATCTCAGAAGTGGCGGAGGCGTATGCCTCGGTGGAACGCACCAGTAAAGCCAGCTTCAAAGACGGCGGCATCTATCTGGAGAAGTTTGTCAGCCGGGCGCGACATATTGAGGTTCAGATCTTCGGTGACGGGCATGGGGAAGTCATTGAGCTTGGGGAACGCGATTGCTCCGTTCAGCGCCGAAACCAGAAGGTCATTGAAGAGACGCCCGCCGCTCTGCTGCCCGGTAAGGTGCGGGAGAAGTTACTTGAGTGCGCGGTTCGCCTCGGCGAGGCGGTTCGATATCGTTCCGCCGGTACCGTTGAGTTCGTCTATGATGCCGACGCCAATGAGTTCTACTTCCTTGAGGTAAATACCCGGCTGCAGGTGGAGCATGGTGTCACTGAAGAGGTCACCGGCGTCGATCTTGTGGAGTGGATGGTGCGCATTGCTGCCGGCGAACCACTGCCGCCGAAGCCCTCGGCCAAAGGGCACTCGATACAAGTTCGTATCTATGCAGAAGACCCGGCTCGGAACTTTCAGCCGAGCGCGGGGCTGTTGACCGACGTTGTGTTCTCGCCGGATGCTCGTATCGAGACTTGGGTTGAGAGCGGGACAGAAGTCACTCCGTTCTATGATCCTCTTTTGACTAAGCTGATCGTTACTGCTGAGACGCGTCCGGAGGCTCTTGTAAAGCTGCAGACCGCGCTGAAAGCCACGCATTTTGCGGGCATCGAAACGAACCTTGAGTACCTGAGTGAGATCGCCGCCAGTACTGGTTTTATGCAGGGCGGCGTTACTACGAGTTACCTGAAAGGGCTGGAGTATAAGCCGCGCACTGTCGAGGTTCTCGACGGCGGCACTATGACCACAGTGCAGGATTATCCGGGCCGGCTGGGTTACTGGAATGTTGGTGTTCCTCCTTCGGGTCCGATGGATGCGCTGTCGTTCCGCATCGGGAATCGGTTGTTGGGTAATGAGGAAGGCGCGCCGGGTCTTGAGTGTACGGTTGCCGGACCCTCTCTGCGCTTTGATGCGGATACAGCGGTCGCGATCACGGGCGCTGATTTCGGGGCTCTGCTGAATGAGGCCCCGGTACCGCTTTGGGAAGTGATTGAGGTGAAGCGCGGGGATCTTCTGGAACTGCCGCAGTGCGGCGATACGGGGGCTCGGGCCTATGTCCTCTTCCGTGGTGGTTTGGATATTCCGAAGTATTTGGGCAGTGCCAGTACCTTCACACTGGGCAAGTTTGGCGGCCATGCTGGTCGCGCTTTGCAGGCTGGGGACATCCTGCATTTGTCGGCGGTATCGGTCCCGCTCCCTCACGGTCACGGCTCAGTAACTCCTCCCGTCATTGCCAATCATTGGGATATTGGTGTTTATTACGGACCTCATGGGGCTCCGGACTTCTTTACTGCGGATGACATCAAGACCTTTTTCGCGACGTCGTGGAAGGTCCACTACAACTCCAGCCGCACTGGTGTCCGGCTCATTGGACCTCGTCCTGCCTGGGCTCGGCATGATGGGGGTGAGGCGGGACTTCATCCTTCCAACATTCACGACAATGCGTATGCCATCGGCGCGATCGACTTCACCGGTGATATGCCCGTCATCCTTGGTCCGGACGGGCCGAGTCTTGGCGGCTTTGTCTGCCCTGCGGTTATCACGCATGATGAGCTTTGGAAGATGGGCCAGTTGCGCCCTGGTGACACGATCAACTTCGTTCGTGTCAACAATGAAGACGCGGTCATCAAGACGATTGCTCCGGGCGTAGTTGCTCGGGCGGCGGGCGACCGCTACCTGCTGATCGAATACGGCGAAGCGATTCTGGATCTCAATCTGCGCTTCCGGGTGCAGGCGATTCTGAACTGGTTCGAACGTGAGCAGCCCAAAGGCATCATCGATTTGACTCCGGGCATTCGCTCGCTGCAGGTCCATTACGATTCAGGCATCCTTTCGCGTACGGCACTGCTGGATCTGCTGGACCGTGCCGAAGCGGATCTTCCCAACCTTGAAGATCTGGAAATCCCGACGCGCATCATCCACCTGCCACTCTCGTGGGACGACCCAGCGACGCGGCTGGCCATTGAGAAGTACATGAAGTCAGTGCGGCCCGATGCGCCGTGGTGCCCGAGTAACATCGAGTTCATCCGCCGCATCAACGGCCTTGACTCCATTGAGGATGTGAAGCGCATTGTGTTCGGCGCCAGTTACCTGGTGATGGGGCTCGGCGACGTTTATCTCGGCGCTCCCGTCGCCACGCCGCTGGATCCGCGGCACCGCCTGGTGACAACAAAGTACAACCCGGCCCGCACCTGGACGGCAGAGAACTCGGTTGGTATCGGCGGCGCTTACATGTGCGTGTATGGCATGGAAGGTCCTGGCGGATATCAATTCGTCGGTCGCACGGTGCAGATGTGGAACACCTTCCGAACCACGAAGGAGTTCGCGCCGGGCAATCCGTGGCTGCTGCGCTTCTTCGACCAGATCCGCTTCTACCCTGTCGGTGCCGACGAATTGCTGGACATGCGGGACCGCTTTCCGCACGGCAAGCTGGAACTGAAGATCGAGCAGGAGAAGTTTCGCCTGCGAGATTACAACCAGTTCCTCGTGGGCATTCGCCCGGAAGCGCAGTCGTTCAAGAAGACCCAGCAGGCGGCCTTCGATGCGGAACGTGAGCGTTGGCGCGCTGCCAACCTGGACCGCGAAATCGAAGCGCCGGAAGAAGTGGTTGTGCAGGTGAATCAGCCCACCCCGCAAGGCTGCCGGGCGTTGAAGTCTCCGGCCCACGCCAGTGTCTGGAATATCGCTGTGAAGGTTGGCGATAGCGTGAATGCGGGAGACCGGCTGGTGATCGTCGAATCCATGAAGATGGAGATCGCGGTGGCGGCGCCGACCTCCGGAGTCGTGGAGGAGATCCTGTGCGTCCAGGGTGCGCGGGTCGCGGCGGGTCAGGCCCTTGTCTTCCTGCGCTCGGGGCAGGCATGACGAACGGGGAACTTGTCGCGAGGATCAGAGAGACGTATGCGGCTATCAGGCAGCAGGGGGAGCGCCCGGTCTGGATCTCCCTCGTTCCGGAAGACGTTTCTGTAGCGCGGGCGGAAGCGCTGGATCTCACGCTGCCTCTTGCTGGTCTTACGTTCGCGATCAAAGACAACATCGATCTTGGGGGGATCACCACGACCGCTGGCTGCCCCGACTATGCTTATCTGCCGCAGGACTCAGCCGTTGTTGTCGCCAAATTAATGGCCGTTGGCGCCATTCCTATCGGTAAGACAAATCTTGACCAGTTCGCTACTGGCCTGGTCGGCACACGTTCGCCCTACGGGGCACCATCCAGCGTTTACAACAGCGCCTACATCTCGGGTGGATCCAGTTCCGGTTCAGCGGTTGCGGTTGCTGCCGAACTGGTGGACTTCTCGCTGGGCACGGATACTGCGGGTTCCGGCCGTGTTCCGGCGTCTCTGAACAACCTGATCGGGCTGAAACCCACCAAGGGCGCGATCAGCACCCGTGGCGTGGTTCCGGCCTGCCGGTCTCTCGACTGCGTCTCGATCTTCGCCCGTGATCTCGCGACAACTTCAAAGATCTTCGAAGTGGCGCGGGGGTTCGACAGTGCCGACGGCTACTCAAGGCTTCCCGGCCAGCGCAAGGCATGGCCCTCGAAGGGCTTTCGTTTCGGAGTCCCGGCGGCCGAATATCTTAAGTTCTTCGGGGATGACTCGGCACGTGATCTGTATTACGCCGCCGTCGCCGACTACGAATCCCGTGGAGGTATCCGGGTCGAGTTCGACTACAAGGCGTTCCATGAGGCTGCGCAGCTTCTGTACGCCGGGCCATGGGTGGCCGAGCGCCTTGCTGCCATCGCCGACTTTGCGAAGGAAAAGCCAGACGCACTGCATCCTATAACGGCTGCCATCATTCTGAAGGCGGGTAACCTGACCGCCGTCAGTGCGTTCGAGGCCGCTTACAAGCTGGCAGATCTCAAGCGCGCTGCCGATCAGGAGTTCACAAAGATGGACTTCATGCTGCTTCCCACCAACGGGGCCGCTTACACCCACGATCAGGTGGCGGCCGAGCCGATTGCGCGCAATACGGACCTCGGCTACTACACCAACTTCGTCAACCTTCTCGATCTGGCGGCTCTCGCTGTGCCGGCCGGTTTTCGCGCCAGTGGAATGGCTTTCGGCGTTACCTTGATTGGCCCTGGCTGGTCGGATGAGGCGCTGATTGCTA
>JAOAPO010000457.1 GCA_025462945.1 Bryobacterales bacterium | reverse complement strand
GTACATGCTGCCAGCCTGGCCGTTCACGTAGGTCTTGTTGTTGTAAGAATCGAGAACCTGCAGTTCATACCCCGCATCGCCCGGCCCGGTGGAGGCAAGGAAGATACCGCTGTTGCCGCGCCTCTGGTCGGCACCGGTAATGTTCTCCGGAATCTTCCACTCGATGTGCATCTGGTAGTTCTTGAAGGAACGTTTGGTCTCGATGTTGCCGATACCCGGTGCCTTATTCACAGTGAGGACGCCATTCGCTACGGTCCATTTGGCGGGAGACTTATCGCGGGTCAACACCCATTGATCCAGATTCTTGCCATCGAAGAGAACGATGGCGTCGGAAGGCGGCTGGCTGTCCGTAGCGCCGGGCGTGACGATCTTTGGAACCGGCTCCCATACTTCTGTATCCTGCGGCTTACCGGCAGGCTGTTGGGCGAAAACAGGTATGGCGGCTGCGAGCAGCATGGCGAAGTTGCCGAACACGTGGACAGAACGGTGTCTCATTTTCTTCATTATGCGCTCTGGCGGCCATCAACACACCAGGGGATGAATACTTGCCATGAAAACGCGTGTGAAATGCCGCGACGTTGTTCGTGGAGAGCGGCGGGCTCGTTCTAAGCAAGAGCGCGTTTACAGTAGTCAACGCACTTAGCCATTTCGGCCATGACCGTTGAGCCCTCCGGAATGCGGTACTCCAGTTCGATGGACGCGGGGAAGGTGTACTTCTCTTTCTTCATCAGCTGAAGAGCTTCCGCGATCGGAGTCTGGCCTTGTCCCCAGGGCAGGTTGTCGCCGCCGTTCTTCTCGTATTTCCTGTCTTTCATGTGCAGGCTGACGATGCGGGCGTGGTTCTTCTTCATGAACTCCAGCGGGCTCGCATTGGTCCCCGCCGTGTAGTGGCCGAGGTCCAGATTGATGGCGTTGTACTTCGACTGCGCCAGCGCCTCATCCCAAAGGGCCGGTGTTGCCTGGGTGTGAGCGTGGTAGCCGACGTAGATTTTGCGTTTCGCGGCGAACTCACCAACACGCTTCGTGAGGGTCCCGTCCTCGGGAAGTTCCATGGTAATGTGGTTCGCGCCCAGCGCGTCCGCCACGTTGAAGGCGTAGTCATACTCTTCGTCCGACATCTCTTTCGAGAGGCCGAGCTTGAAGGCATAGATGTTTACGCCGGCATCGTTGTAGAGCTTCCGGAGTTCTTTGTACTTCCCCATGGAAATGCCAAGACGCCACGCCTTGAGAGCCTGACCCGCGCGTTGCCGCTCGGCGATCTGCTCCGCCGTTGCGGGACCCCGTCCCCTGCCCCCGCCAGGACCACGCCCGGCGGGCGTCGGAGCCCCGGCCCACGCTTCTGCCGGACCGTTCATCATTTCGATACCGCTCAGGCCCAGTTCCAACATGTGCGGAAGGATGGTTCCGGCGTTATTACCGTCGGGCATTTCCCGGAAGCTGTAGGAGATCGCTCCCACCTGAACGCCACCGAATTTAGAATTCGGTTTGGCGTTCAACTGCATAGCAACCGGGAGCGCGACCGCGGCCAGCCTTCCTAAATCTCGTCTTGTGTAGAGCATTCTTTGCCTCCAGCGGTATTTGGTGCCTGGCTAAGTCGCGGATAGAGCCGCAACCAAAGATACTTTACTTCATTCGGCGCGACGGGATTCAGGCCGGCTTATCGGCGACAGCCATCTCAAGCCAATCCAGATCCTCTTCCACCAGATGGAAAGCGTCATCGCCGATCTCACCGCTACTGCGCATCTGGAGAACGGCTTCGCGGGCGGCGTTCAGCGCAGCACGAGGAATATCTGTCGTCGTCGCCGGCTTCGGGCCAGCCTCGGGGCCAGCGTCACGACCGAGGCGCATCGCGAACGCCTCCCGCAGTGCTTTAGCCATGCGTGACGGATCGCCGTCGAATGAAGCAAGACCCGCCAGGAGCGCCTTCTCTCGGGCCGCGCTCAACTCCCGCCCGACGGGGTCATCGTCTCGCAGCCGCAGCAGGCGGAGGAGGGGTTTCAACGTCAAGCCCTGGACGACGAGGGTTCCGAGAACAACTGAGAACGCGGTCAGCATGATGAGGTCGCGATAAGGAAAGCCTTGCGGCAGAGCGAGTGCCGCGGCGAGTGAAATGATGCCTCGCATGCCCGCCCACGAAATGATCAGACCGCTGCCTGTGCTTGGCCGCAGCAGCCGTCGCGGCGGGTTGAAACCGCGCAGCCGGTGACGCCACTGGACGGCCGCATTGAACGACATGTACCACGCGATTCGCACCACAATTACGGTCATGAGAACCGCGGCTGCCACAAAGCTGTACGGGCCGCGACTGGAGGGTTCGAGGCTTTCCAGAACAGGGCGAATCTGCAGCCCGATGAAGATGAACGCGAGGATGTTCATCACGAAGACGACCGTCTCCCAGACCGCGTAAGTTGGAAGTCGCATGCGGGCGGGTGTGCGAGCAGGTGAGGTCCGCGCGACCGTCATGGCGAAGGCGACCATGGTCAGCACGCCGGAAAGGCCGATGCGTTCGGCGAGAATCCAGACACCGAAAGTGGTACTGAATTGCAGGATGACAGCCGTCGGCACATGCTCTACCGGTTCGATGAGTCGGACGAAGAGCCAGCCAACCGCGGGACCTGCGATCAGGCTTCCGGCGACTGCCAGCAGGAACGCTGGGGCGACAGTTTTGACCGAGAAAGCGCTGGCCGCGACCGCTGCGACAGCGAGGCGGTAGATCAGCAGCGAACTGGCGTCATTCAGCAGTCCCTCACCTTCGAGGATCGTCAGGATCCGATGTGGCGGCCGCAAAGGTCGAAGGACGGCAGTGGCGGCAGCGGCATCCGGCGGAGCCACGATGGCACCCAACGTAATGGCCACAGCCCAACTCATCTCGGGAATCAGCGTGCGGGCTATCCATGCTACAGCGAGGGTGGTGAGGCCGACTGCGAAGATGACAAGACCTGTGAGCGCAAGCCAATTATCTTTGAGGTCGCGGGGGGATGCGTCGTAGGCGGCATCCAGCAGGACGGGTGC
>JAOAPO010000451.1 GCA_025462945.1 Bryobacterales bacterium | reverse complement strand
ATGCGTTCAATATACGCGTGGATCACTATACGACGGACAAGCTGCACCTTTTCGGCCGCTATTCAATGCAGGACTTTTCGATGGTGGCGCCGGGTGCGTTCGGTCTGGTGGCTGGCGGTCCGGGCTTCGATGCTTCGGGTTCCACGAGCGCTTACGCTGGTGCATCGACTTCGCGCAACCACTCCGTGGCGGCCGGGTTCGACTACAACGTGCGGCCGAACCTGCTGACGGACTTCCGGTTTGGCTATATGCGTTATCACGTGTTCGGGCAGCCCAACGGGATCGGGACGGCACCGGCAAAGGATGCGGGTATTCCGGGCGTGAACGTGGATGACAACTTCAATTCGGGCATGCCGGCATTCTTCATCAATGGCTATGGGAACAACCTGTTCAAGTTCGGCTACGCGCTGGGCGTGAATGGCTGCAACTGCCCTCTGATTCAGGATGAGAACCAGTATCAGTTCGTGAACAACTGGACTCACATTCGCGGCAATCACACGATCAAGTTCGGGGCGGACGTCCGGCGCGCGCATAACCTGCGAGTACCGAGCGATCGGCACCGCGCGGGCGAGCTGAATTTCGATGCGGCGCGGACACAGGGTCCGACTGGCGGCGGTTCGGGACTGGCTTCGTTCCTGATGGGCGATGTCTCCCGGTTCGAGCGCTATGTGTCGAACACGCTGGACGCGAGCGAGACGCAGAACCGCTACTTCCTGTTTGCGCAGGATCAGTGGCGCATCACGAGCCGGCTGACGCTCAACTACGGCCTGCGGTGGGAGAACTACCGTCCGCAGACTGTGAACAAGGCGGGCAATGGCGGTTACGTTAGCCTCGAAACGGGTGAAGTTTCGATTGCAGGCCAGAACGGCCTGGGTCTGGACCTGGGCGTGAAGACGTCGAACAAACTGTTCGCGCCTCGTCTGGGACTGGCCTTCCAGGCGGACAAGAAGACGGTCATTCGGGCGGGCTATGGTCGGGGTTTCAACCTGGGCGTATTCGGCTCGATCTTCGGTCACAACGTGACGCAGAATCTCCCGATTCTGGGCATCCAGTCGGTGCAGCCGACGAATGCTTTCGATTCAGTGTTCACGCTGGCGAAGGGTCCGGACCCGCTGGATCCTGCGAGTATTCTGGCGGCGCAGCGGAAGGGTCCGAACGGCCTGAACATTCTGCCGAACGGCGTGACTACGTTTGTTATCACGAATCCGATCCGGTTCCCCACAGTGGATGCGTGGAACGTGACGATCCAGAGGCAGTTAAGTTCGACATCCTCCATGGAAATTGCGTATGTGGGGACGAAGGGAACGCATGTGTTCGCGGGTACGGGCGGCGATTATGACCCGAATCAGGCGAGCATCAATGGCTTCGGAACTTTGACGACGAATCAGCGGAAGCCGTTCTTCAATAAGTTCGGGTGGACGCAGAACCTGCGTTACTACGGCAGCGATGCGAGCAACAACTATCACTCCCTCCAGACGCGTTTCGATAAGCGTTTTGCGGGGGGCTTCAACATCATGTCGCACTACACGTGGTCGAAGAATATCGACTATGACGGGACTTACTATCCTCAGGATGCAAAGCTGGCGCGCGGTATTTCGAGCAACAATCGCGAGCATGTTTTCTTCCTGGCTTCGTTGTACGAGCTTCCAGTGGGTAAAGGTCACCGGTTCCTGAGCAACGCGCCGAAGGTTCTGGATGCGCTGGTTGGCGGGTGGCAGACGAACGGTGCCTGGAGCTGGATGTCAGGTCAGCCATTCACGCCGTCGTATCGGGATTGCAACTCGGATCGCGATACGGGGTGGTGCCGGCCTGATCTGATTGGGGACTACTCGGTGAGCGATCGGAGTCAGTTCGGCTGGTTTAAGACAGCCGCGGTGCCGCTGACGGCCAACGGGCAGATCGATGGTCCGTGGCAGAGGCCGCAGAGGGCTACGTTCGGGACGGTTGGCCGCAACACGATTGTGGGACCTGGGTTCGGGCAGCTGGATCTGTCATTCTTCAAGACGTTCAAGCTGACCGAGAAACAGACCATGCAGTTCCGAGCGGAGGCGTTCAACTTCACGAATCATACGAACCTGGCAAATCCGAACAGCTGCGTGGATTGTCCGGGTCAGGCGGGGCGTATCTTCGGCACCTTCGCGGGTTATGTTCCGCGGCAGTGGCAGATGGCTTTGAAGTACGCGTTCTAAGTTAGTGGGTTGATGGTTGGGGCCGGCTGGAGTTACATCCAGCCGGCCCTTTTTCGTTTGGAGAAATATACTTGAAGTGCATGCGGCTCATTTGGCTTGCGGTTTGGGTGGTGGCGCTGGCGGGAGCGGCGGAGCAGCGGAGTTCTCTGCGTCAGCAGGCGCAGGCTTTGAAGGCTGCCGGACGGGCGGCAGATGCGCTGCGAGCGTTCGAGAAGGCGGCTGCAGCGGAGCCTAAAGACGCGGCCCTGCGGGATGAGATCGGGTTTCTGTGCGCGGTGCTGGGTCGTCAGGACGAGGCTGTTGAGCACTTCCGGACGGCGATTGAGCTTCAGCCAGGGTATGCTCCGGCTCACTATCACCTGGGTGTGGCGCTGTGGCTTCGGCAGGAGCGCGAGCCGGCGGTTTCGGCGTTGCGCGAGGCCGTGCGGCTGAATCCTCGGGATTCGGAGTATCTGTTCCGGCTCGGGACGATGTTGTATGAAACGGGTGATGATGCGGGCGCTTTGGCGCAGGCTCAGGTGGGTACGAAGGTGGCGCCGCTGCGAGCGGAGTTGTGGAATCTGGCGGGGATGGCGGCACAGCGTAAGGGGGATTTGCCGGCGGCTCGGGCAAGCTTTGAGCGGGCCGTGAAGCTGAAGCCGGAAGAGAGCGCGTATCGGAATGCTTTGGGTTTTGCGCTGCTGGATTTGGGGATGGCGCCGGAGGCGCTGCAGCAGTTCCGGGCGATTCTGAAGAGGGAACCGGAGAACCAGACCGCGCTGATCAATGTTGGGTATGCGCAGCTGCATTCGGGGAACTATGACGAGGCGTTGCGCCACTTTCAGGCGCTGGCGGCGAAGTATCCGGGCGATGCAGTGGTGCGCTACGATCTTGGGCTGGCGCTGAAGCAGAAGGATCAGCTCGAGGAGGCGAAGGCGGCGTTCGGGGAGGCCCTGCAATTGGATCCGGAGATGGTGGAGGCTTATTACACGCTGGGGATTACTTGCTGGCAGATGGGTGATGCGGAGGCAACGGCAGAGGCTATGCGGAAGGCGGTGGCGCGTCGGCCGGGGTATGCGGAGGCGCATTACATGCTGGGGACGGCGCTGAAGCAGAAGGGCGATCTGGCGGAAGCGGCCAAGGCACTGGAGGAGGCGATTCGGTTGAATCCGGAGACGCCGGGGCCTTTCAATGCGCTGGCACAGATTCGGCAGCTGCAGGGGGATCGGGCGGCGTCGAAGGTGTTGTTCGAGCAGGCCGCGGTGGTGAAGAAAAAGCTGGAAGCGGCGCAGACGAAACGGCTCGGGACTATGGGGCCGGAGAGCGCTTTGCCCGCTGTGCGTCGTTAAGGCGCTTTGCTTTCGGTGATTGTGAGAATTTGGTCGGGTTTGACGTCTGTCAGTTTGTCGATGACGCCGCTGGGCCAGTGGATTTCGATTGACGCGGTGGTAGCTGGGCCGAGTCCGAAGTGAACGCGGAGATCGTTTTGAGAGAGGTAGCTGCCTCCGCTGCGTACTTCGTCCATCTGGCGATGGGGCTTGCCGTCAATGGTGGTGGTGCAGTAGAGGCGGGCGCCGATGCCGGAGCGATTCGACCTGGTGCCTACAGCCTTGATTTTGAGCCAGTGATTGGCGGACGAGCCGTCGCAGCGGAGTAGCTGCGGGACGTCGTTGATGCAGTTGACCAGCAGGTCGAGCTTGCCGTCATTGTTGAAGTCTCCGACGGCCATGCCGCGTCCTGCAACCTTTTCCATGATGCCAGGGCCGAGTTGTTCGGAGACTTCGGTGAAGTGGCCTTTGCCGTCGTTCTGCCACGCCACCTTACGCTGTTTATAGCCGGATTCGGTGGCGGACTCGCCGACTTCGGGATAAACGTGGCCGTTGCAGAGAATGATGTCCGACCAGCCGTCGTTATCGAAGTCGACGAAGGCGGAGCCCCAGCCGAGGAAACGGGTGACTTTGCCGAGACCGGACTGGAAGGTGACGTCTTCGAATACGCCGGCGCCGGCGTTGCGATAGAGGCTGGAGGTGTCTCCGGCGAAGTTGGTTTTGACGAGGTCGAAGTTGCCGTCGCAGTTGAAGTCGGCGACCGACACGCCCATGCCGGCCTGGGGTTTGCCGTCGGCGGAGTAGGCGACGCCCGACTCGATGGCGGTCTCGCTGAAGGTGCCGTCGTGGTTGTTCCTGTAGAGGGCGGACGAGGTGGAGTCGTTGGCGACGTAGATGTCGGGCCAGCCATCGTTGTCGAAGTCGGCAACAACGACGCCGAGGCCGTAGGTGCCTTCGGTTTTCAGGATGCCGGCGGGCTCGGAGACGTCGGTGAAAGTACCGTCGCCGTTGTTGCGGAAGAGGATATTCTTG
>JAOAPO010000430.1 GCA_025462945.1 Bryobacterales bacterium | reverse complement strand
AGAAGAATGAAGATTTTGCGCAGTGCGTGCTCATTGACGGCAACAGTACTGACGCCAGGCTGAACGGCGTGGAGTACATCGTCTCGGAACGCATCTTCGCCACTTTGCCCGAGGACGAGAAGAAGTTTTGGCACCCGCACAACTTCGAGATTCTGTCGGGGCAGCTCATCGGGCCCGGTCTTCCCGACATCGCGGAGAAGGAGCTCATGCGGCGCAAGGTCAACAGCTACGGCAAGACCTGGCACTTGTGGATGACGGACTCACACGGCAAAGCTGGCGACGCTTTACCGATCGGCGAGCCGCACCTTGCGTGGTCATTCAATCGCGATGGGGAAGCAGACCCAGGCATGTTGCAGGGCCGGGACCGAAGATTCGGCGTCGATTCCAACGCGAAGCGCAAAGAAAGAAGCAACTTCTCGAACCTGGCCCGTACGCAGCGTGGAACAGAACTGCTTGCGGCGCCGGCTCCACTTCAACCGGCTCCGCCTCAATAAGCAGGCATCAAGCCACCGATTCCATCTCGCCAGCCTGCGGTTGAGCGGTCGCCGCGGGGTAGCGGAACAGCGCGCAGACGGGCACGCCGTTCGGCAGTGCAGACCCGCGGCGGATGCGCGCCTCGCCCGCGTGCAGAATCGTCTGAAAGGCTGCGGCGTCGATGAGGTCTTCCGGCGCATCGAGAGGATCGTCCGTGTGCTTCACCCGCCGCCGGACCTTATCGTAGGTGCCCGTGTACGATGCGTCGTCCTGGAAAAACAGGTGCGACACCCGACCCTGGAACGCGGCATCCACAATCTCCTGAACGTGCGTCGACGCGTGGCCTGTCCCAACCTTCTTGTCGAAATCGGCCGGGATTTCGCGGCCGGCTTCAGCCAGACGCTCGTCGAGAAGCTCCAGCGCACGCCGATGCATCTCGCCGCCGTCCAGCCCGTCCGGTGCGCCATGCACGCCCGGTTCGCAGAAGTTCGGGTAGTGATTCAGGCGCTGGTACATGGCAATCTCGTGCTCTACACCCACCACCACCAGAGGGTCACGCTCGCCGCGAAGCGTATTGCCCACCGCGCGATCAAGCTGAACCAGGAAATGGGTCATGTACTCATCTTTGCTGTCGAGGTCGGATGAGGTGCCGAACATGACTCCGCCTCCCGAGCCCATCGATGGTCCGGCCGACGCGCGGTTGTCCAGCACATGATCGGGCTTTCTTGTCTGCAGGAACTCATGCAGGTTTACCACTGCACCTTCCAGTAGCACCTCCTCAGAACTGTTTTCCGTGCACTTCAGCAGGCGCGTTCGGTTCTGGCTCAGCGCCAGTATATAGAAGGATTTCTGGGTGGCCGCCAGACTGAGCAGGCTGCGAATGTCGAACCGGTCGCCCGTCACTGCAGTCGGCTTCAAGCCGGTTGCGGGGAGCGCCAGCATGGTGGTGGGCGACCGGAAGAGAGCGATCTGCCCGTGCGGGGTGTCGCTTTGCAGGTCTCGGAGCGCGCTCTCCACAGGCTCAAGAAAGGGCTCGGGATCGACGCCCCGGCTGGCGCACTCCGCGCGAGCGGCCTGCATCGCATGCTTCAGTTGTATGGCGTTCTCTCCCGCCAGATCGCCGCCGACAACGACCGTGAGACACGGTCCCGTGGTGCTGGCAAGATCTCTGATTAGTTCAGCTGTTATCCGTGGAGTTGGCTTCATGTCGTGATGAACTCTGTCACGGTGCGAAGCAATTGGCAGACCACTGAGAGGGACGACAGTCAGGGAAACGGAAAGACAAAGTGGCGGTGAGGGTGAGATTCGAACTCACGGAACCCGTGAAGGTTCAACGGTTTTCGAGACCGCCGCATTCGACCACTCTGCCACCTCACCGCGCCGGTTGAGATTTCATTTTCCCACACCCCCGGCGCTGGTGTCATTCGTTCCCTTATCCTTGTTGTTCATGCCTTCAACCCCTTCCAAACGGCTCGCCGAACTGCGGCGCCGTCACCTCGCTGCCGAAGACGGCGGCGGTCCTGAACGCCGCGAACGCCAGCACAAAGAGGGCAAACTCTCCGCCCGCGAACGCATTGACCTCCTCCTCGATGAAGGCACCTTCGAAGAACTCGACAAACTCGTCCAGCACCGCTGCCGCGACTTCGGCATGGAAACCCAGGTAGTCCCCGGCGACGGCTTCATCACCGGCCATGGACGCATCCACGGCCGCCCCGTCTACGTCTTCGCCCAGGACTTCACCGTCTTCGGCGGCTCGCTCTCGGAAACCAACGCCCGCAAGATCTGCAAAGTGATGGACATGGCCGTCAAGACCGGCGCGCCCGTCATCGGCCTCAACGACTCCGGCGGCGCCCGCATTCAGGAAGGCGTGGTCTCGCTCGGCGGCTACGCCGACATCTTCCTGCGCAACACCATGGCGAGCGGCGTAGTGCCGCAGATCTCCGCGATCATGGGACCGTGCGCCGGCGGTGCCGTCTACTCACCCGCCATCACCGACTTCACCTTCATGGTGGCGAAAACCAGCTACATGTTCGTCACCGGCCCCGACGTCATCAAGACCGTAACGCACGAGGATGTCACCAAAGAAGAACTCGGCGGGTCCATGACCCACAACTCCGTCAGCGGCGTTGGGCACTTCATCGCGGCCGACGACAGCGACTGCGTTCGCATGATTCGCGAGCTTCTGACATACCTGCCACAGAACAATCGCGACGACGTTCCGCGCCGCGCCACCACAGATCCCGTCGACCGCGCCGACGCCGCGCTCGACACCATCATCCCCGCCGAATCCAACCAGCCCTACGACATGAAGGATGTGATTCACCGCATCGTGGACGACGGAAAGTTTTTCGAGGTCCATGAGCACTTCGCACGCAACATCGTGGTCGGCTTCGGACGCCTGGATGGGCGCTCCGTGGGCATTGTGGCGAATCAACCGGCTTTTCTGGCAGGCTGCCTCGACATCGACTCCTCAGTGAAGGCAGCGCGGTTTGTACGCTTCTGCGATGCCTTCAATATCCCGATCATCACGTTCGAGGATGTGCCCGGCTTCTTACCCGGCACCGAACAGGAATTCGGCGGCATCATTCGCCACGGCGCGAAACTGCTTTACGCCTACGCGGAGGCCACCGTCCCCAAGATCACCGTGATCACGCGCAAGGCCTACGGCGGCGCTTACTGCGTGATGGGCTCGAAGCACATCCGCACTGACGTCAACTTCGCCTGGCCGACTGCCGAGATCGCCGTGATGGGTGCGGAAGGCGCCGTGAATATCATCTTCCGCCGCGAACTGGCCGCCGCCGGACCGCAGGCACGAGCCGAAAAAATCGCCGAGTTCAATGAGCGCTTCGCCAGCCCCTTCATCGCCGCTGAACACGGCTATATCGACGATGTGATCGAGCCTCGCGAAACACGCACGCGGCTGATCCGCTCGCTCCGCATGCTGGAGACGAAGGTCGACACCACGCCCCGCCGCAAGCACGGCAACATACCGCTGTAGCTTATTTCTCGGGCAGTGCCCAGGCGTAGAGAACACCGCCCATGCCGGTCACCACATACTGCCGGCCATCCAGCAGGTACGTGATCGGCTGGCTCTGCATGCTGGCTCCGCCGCCCGCATGCCACAACGTCTTGCCATCCGCTGTACGCAGCGCGAGAACGTTGCCCTGCACATCGCCCGTGAAAAGGACGCCGGATGCCGTCGTCAGCACGCCGCCGCCCGGTGTTCCCTGCCCCAGTTCATGACTCCAGCGAATCTTCCCCGTCTGATAGTCGATGGCTTCGAGAACGCCCTTGCCCCACACGCTGTAGTCGGCGCCGGCCCACCCAAACGCACCGTCGGCCGGCTTATTGAAGTAGATGGCGTAACTGGGGTGTGCGCTCACGATGAACAGGCCGGTTTTCGGATCGAAGCTCGGCGAGCGGTAGTTCGTCAGGCCGGCTTCATCAGGAGCGATGATGCGACCGTCGGGAGCCGGGTCCTTGGCGGGGTCGGGCGTGGGCTGTCCCTTGCTGTCCAGGCCTTTCGACCAGTTGACGGGTCCAAACGGGGTCGTCAGCAGGTTCTCGCCGGTGAGGCGATCAAGAACGAAGAAGTAGCCGTTGCGCGACGCCTGCATCAGCATCTTGCGGGGCTTGCCCTTGAAGTCGGCATCCACCAGAACGGGAATTTCCACAGCATCCCAGTCGTGCGTGTCGTGGGGCGAGGGCTGGAAGGCCCACTTGAGCTTTCCCGTCTCGGGATCCAGCGCAACGATGCTGCAGGTGTTCTGGTTGTCGCCAGG
This sequence comes from Bryobacterales bacterium, assembly GCA_025462945.1. Classification (GTDB taxonomy): domain Bacteria; phylum Acidobacteriota; class Terriglobia; order Bryobacterales; family Bryobacteraceae; genus BOG-234. The sequence goes on along the minus strand of JAOAPO010000430.1, from coordinate 6,429 downwards.
ACGCACGGCACCGTTGAGCACGGGCGTGGGGTTGCCGGTTCCCCAGTACAGCAGCTTCGTCTCAGGATCGTAGGTACCGGTCATCCACGTCATGCCGCCGGTGGTCGCGCCCGGCGTACCGGCCGGAGGCGTACTGTCCCAGCGCCACTGCGTGTTGCCGGTCTCGGGGTCGATCGCCTTCAGAAAGCCCGTGAGATTGTCGAAGTCGCCGGAGACGCCCACCAGAACATGGTTGCCGACGATGAGAGGTGAAAGGGTGCTCCAGTAGCCGCGATTCGCGTCGGCGATTGCGACATTCCAGCGCACCGTGCCGTCTTTCGAATTGAGGCAGATCAGGTGGGCATCGGGAGACACGAAGAAGAGCCACTCTTTGTACATGGACACGCCCCGCGAGCCGATGTGGAAGCCTTTGTTCGCGGGGTACTGGTATTTCCAGATCTGGCGGCCGGAGCGCGCGTCCACGGCCCAGACCACGTCGGGTACGCTGAAGTAGATCACGCCATCGACGACCAGCGGAGAGGCCTTGATCTGTGTCGCTGCGCCCGTCTGGAAGGCCCACGCAAGCGACAGACCGCCCACGTTCGCCGGAGTGATCTGGGTGAGCGGACTGTGCCGTCTGCCGGTGTAGTCGCCGTGATAGCCGGGCCAGGTGTCGGCTGGCGGCTTGAGCAGCATCTCCGGTGTGATTCCCTGCGCCAGGACGGCTGTTGTAACGAGAGCGCCCGTGATCAGAGACTTGATGATGATGTTGAGTAAGGTCATTGGGGTCTCCGGGTCTACTGCAGTGTCAGCAGGTACGTCATGAGGTCGTGCAGGTCAGCGTCGGTGTACTTGGGCAGCAGGTCGACGTGGGCTTCAGCGGGCGCATCCACTTTGATCTTTACTTTGGAAACTGGCCAGGAGCGATAGCGGCCTGTGGAGTCTTTGAGCGCGACGGTGAACTCGTCCTCGTAGGCGCGAACCCCGGTCACTGTTTCGCCGGTCGGCGTTGTGATGGTCAGTTTCGCCGCTGCGCCGCGAGGATAGAGGGTCCTCTGCATCAACTGCAAACCTTCATATTTCTTCGCAACGTGCGCCAGGTCGCCGGTGGCGGAATGGCAGGTGGAGCAGGTGCCGGCTCCGTTGAAGTAGGCTTTGCCCTTTTCGACGTTGCCTGTCTTGAGGTCGGCCGTGTCCACGCCTTTGCGTCCGCCGGTGAGCGATTCGGCGATGCGCTTTTGGTTGTGGATGAAAGCGACGAGCGAGGTAAGCTCCTGGTCGGATACCGCGAACTTGGGCATAGCGCCCTTGCCGTTGCGGATCACGGGGCCGATCTTGTCCCCCTCCACGTCTTCGGTAACGAGCTTCGAGCGCGTCAGGTCAGGCCCGGACTCGCCGCCGCCCGTATCGCGCCCATGGCAAAACGCGCAGTTCTGTCCGAAAGCCGATTCCCCAGCCTTGAGCGTTTCGGCGGGATACACCTTCGCCGGGGCGACCGACTTGGGGATGGGAATGTCAGCCTGGGCGAGCAGGAAATCTGTCGAAAACGCCGCGATGACGAGGAGAAACCCACTGCTGAGGACGCTCCGAAAATGTATCATAAAGTATCGACCAACAAGATTATCACCCTCTGCCCGGGCGTGACCTCTGCAGATAGCTGATTCCCCGCGAGTCCTCGTGCCGCTGCTGCGCGATGAGCCTGACTTTTCGGCACTGGCGTCGCCGGAGGAGTGGGCACGGATTCAACGAATATCGGTGGCCCGCGGCGTGGCTCCGCTAGTGGCTTACGCGGTTCGAAGCCATGCGTCGCAGGAGCAGCGAGCCTGGTGCGATGAAGTTCTAACCCGAAGCTGGGCAAGACACGACGCGTCGCTCCGCCAGCTTGAGTGGGTCCTGAACCATCTGAACTCGGCGGGCGTCGAGGTCTTGGTTCTGAAGGGTCCGATTCTTGGCCGGCGGCACTTTAGTCCGCCCTTCCTGCGTCGTCCTTCGAAAGATATCGATTTGGCAGTACGGGACTGCGATCTGAAGCGTGCGGCCGAAGTGCTGATCGCCGCAGGCTACGAGCCAGCCGACAGCATCGCCGAAGCTCGCCGAACGAGCCATCATCTGGTGCTGTACATCGAGGGGAGACCCCGGGTGGAGTTGCACACGCGCTTGCATCACAACACGCGAGGCATCCCGGTGGAAGAGTTTTTCAACCGGGCGGCGCGACACGAACTGCCCGGCGGCACCGTCGCGAGGATCCTATGCCCAGCCGACGAGATCCTGGGCTTAGTGCTGCATTTTGCCAGCGATCGCTTCTCTTCATTCTTTCACCTGGTCGAGCTTCGGAGAGTCTGGCGGGAAGCGTCACCCGACTTGCGGTCAGACGTGGTGAAGAAGGCAGTAGCGCACAAGTTTTCCGCAACCCTCAAACTAACCGAACTGGCCTTCAACGTTTACTGGTCGGAGTCTTTTCTCCCGAACGAGGCCAATGTTCCGGAGACTTGGCTGCAGGCCCGGATCAAGCCTGCCCTTCTGGATCAGATGGAAGCCAACATCTACCACGCGAGCGAGGGCGGGGTCACCGCTCGCCCCTTCAATCTGCGGCTCGAAGGCCGCTGGCTGGACCTCCACAACACAGACACTCCGACCGAGGCACTCAACGGGCTGGCGCTGCTCTTTTCGGTTAGCTGGCGAGAGTTGGTCAGAGGACGTTGGGGAACGGTCCATCGATCGGGTGGCATAGCGGCTAAGCCCCGCGCTGAAGCCCAAAAGCCGCCCAGCCTGACACCATCATCACTGGCATGATTCCCGGCTGTAGATCTTACTTGAGATCTTCCCATCGCTCAAGCTCGCTGGCACCTGCGAATACGACGTAAGTTGAAGTAACAGCCGGGTCTTCGTTGATTGGCGCTCCCGAAATTTCCAGCCAGGCATGACCTTCCATCGCGGCAGCGCTTTTTCGGACACCAATGCGAAGCTGAGCATCCAAACCGCGCCTCTTAAGGATTCCCCGGAGCGTCAGTGACCTCACAAGGCAAGTCCCACCGCTGTGCGTCGTCCGGTTCACGATGGACTGAAGACGGACTGCAGACCCAACAACAGCCAACGGATCCTGGACCGGCACGGCACGCGATTCCGCCCAGCGATCAAGAGCTCGTCGGGTGCGCGGAACGCCCGCGAAGGCAAAGCCGAGTCGGATAGCGAGTGGAAGGCAGAGGGTTTCGGCCACAATCGCCCGATCATCAGGGCACAGACCAAAAAATGTTCGAAGCTGCCGAAGTCCCATCGAGTTAGTGTAGCCAGAAACGAAAAAGGGGCGCGACCGAAGTCGCGCCCCAAACGGAGGAAGAACTAAGCTAATGATCGTTACGCCTTGCGACGACGGCGGAAGTAACCGAGAGCACCGAGACCAGCAAGAGACAAGAGGATGGTGCCAGGTTCCGGAACAACCTGATTGACAGTGATTGCAGACAATGCAGTGCGTGTCTGATTCCCGCCCGTACCACTCTGAGTCGGAGCCAACTGGCCCTTGATGATGACTGAGACCAAGAAGTCGTTGGTGTGAAGCGTACCGAAGTCGAAGAGTTGGTAGTCGAGGGTTAAGGTACCGGTGGTGCCTGCATATTGAACCCCGCCATTGACTCCGGGCGCCGTGGTGTATTCAGAGCTAAAGACATTACCGGCAGTAACCGTGGCAGTTCCGATCGTGACCGGCCCAGCGGCCAATGTCGTGGCGATAGTTGAGCCTACCGACGCGCACGGCCCAGAGAAAGTGTACGATACGAGGCACGTCTTGGCCGTGGATCCGTTGCTGTCGACTGCAGAGCGGATTTGCTGTCCGTTCGTGAGTGCAATGCTTTCAGTAGTTACACCGCTGCTGCCATCTGAAGTACTGCTGAAGTTGAAGGCGACAGTTGTGTTGACGAGGCCAGCGGCACCCCAGTAATCGTTCAACATCGTCCAGATTTTGTCTACGCCGTAAACACCTACGGCTATTACTATGTTCGACGAAGTGGAATTGGACGTAGGATTATTAATCCAGCCGTTCGCGGTTGTTACGTAGGGATCGTGGACGAATGAAAACTGAGCTCCACCGGCGCTGAGCGGGGAAGCAGGCAGGGTCGGGGTCGGCGTAGCGTTGGAAAAGAGCGTACTAGAGTAGGCAGCCTTGAATAAGGCGGTACCGCTAGTGGGTGGGACGTAGCACCCAGAGTAGCCCACCGCACTCGTCGAGATTGCGTTCGAAGAACCCGCGCATGAGGAGGCACTCGCGGGCGTGGGGTTGGTCGTTAGACTGTAAACGGGATTCACGTACGACGAGGTGAGACCATTGGAGCCGCCAAGCTGAATTTGGCCCGCATTCAACGTTAGCACCGCGGCAATGCCGAGCAGCGATGTGTGGAATAAATTTGACATAAGTAAGCTTCGTTCCTCCGAGCTGCAAATCACGCAGCCAACACCACAACTATACTACAGAGCACATTTCCTACTACGAGAAAACATGGGCTCAAGAACGCGACGGGGTACAGTACCCACCTCCGGGGTCTCGGAACAACGTCAGGCAGGGTACCCGAAAGTTCAGAAGAGCGTCAGATGGATGAAGGAGCTGCTAAGTCGCGTTCTACGACGCGCACAAGGTGTCCAAGTCTGTCAAGATCTCGCGGGCGAATCAGGCGACGCACGTGCGTTCGCTCGAGTACAGCGACACAGTCTCGGAGGTGGGCGGAGAGAACCTCGTGGCCTGCTCGATGAAGCATGATGAAGCATTCCTTTCCGACAACTCGAACCGCATCCAGAGGCGTGAATGCCTCCACTCTCGTCGGACTACCGTCCTCAAGCACGTAAATCCGGGTCACCGGGAGCGGGTGAAGGTGATGCGGGTCGCGCAAGCGGAAATTGTGCTTGTCAAAGACGAATTTCGGAGTAGGCTCGATGGAGCGAAAGACTTCAGCTGCGTCGGGGCAAAGTCGAAGGCGCGCCACGCCTGGCGACAGCAGCACCCGACCGTTTTCGACTCGAACGGGGGAAATGTCATCCGACAGTACCGAGTAGCCATGTCTGTAAAACGCGGCAGCTGTCGTGGACTTCCCAGCACCTGCAGCGGCAAGAAACAGGACGGCGCTGCCGCCCATTCGGATGGCGCTAGCGTGCAGCGGCAGCCACCCGCGTTGCCGCAAAAGATACCCCAACATTCGACCGGACAGCAGAACACGAATCAGTTCCATGTTCGCGGCCAAGTCGGCCTCAACAACGATCTCGCGGCCTTGCGAGATGTGAAATTTGCCCACGTGGCGTATGTTGACGGTTTCCTCCTGACTCGACGTCTTCCCTTGCGAATTCGCCACGCGGCCCGCATGGATCGTCACATCCGGCGAATGCCCCGTCGCGTGAGGGTTAGCGGCCAACTCGAACTCAGACTCTATTGACAGCCCAAATGCGAAGTAGTTGAGCATCGTTCGACTATGCCCTGAACTCCGGGAACTGGCGAAGGAATTTGATCAGCGCAATAGATCGCGGTACAGAGGTCAAGGCGGCGCTGTTGCCGGATTTGTGGGGACGAGCCGGAACCAGCACTGCTCGAAGCCTCGCGATGTCAACCACTTCAGTGACGGGGTCTGCCTGCGAGATTGCCCGAACAAAATCGAGCGCTTTGCCCAGTTGTCGGTTGTAACGGAGATAGTAGTCAGGGCAGTAAGGATGCTTAGACGTTCGCTGCGCGATCTCAGGCGGTAGCATTTCAGAGAAAGACCGTCGCAAGAGGTAGCGCCCGATCCCGTCCTTCACCTTGAATCTGGCGGGCAGAGCCAAGCAGAACTCCAGGAGGCGGCGATCCCAAAACGGCTTCGCGGGAGCGAAAACCGACGACGGCGACCGCGTGGATGAGAGCGCGTCCAACGAGAGGAATCGGCGAACTTCGGCGAGGTTTGTCGTCCTCGTGTCGGGGAAGAGAGGCAATCGCCCAAAACGTTGAGGAGGGTACGAGCGCAGGAACGACGTTGTTAGAAAGAAACTATCGACGGTCGACTTACGCGGGTACAAATGGCGGTATGCTTCGCTGGCCAGAAGCCGCCACGAAGGCGAACCGGAGCGGGAACGCCGCGAACGTAACTCATCCAAAATCGTCTTGATGCGCAACCGAACGGCACATTCAAGTAGGTACGGCCGTGGGGTGGAACTAATTGTGACTTCTCCAAAGTTGCCAGCCAAAAGGATATCGGCGCCGTAGGACGTGGCTGCCTCGGCAAGCGCTTGGTCGACGAAGTGCCGTGAGCCGCGCAGGCACGACGTACGAAATCCTTCTGCGCGGTCGATGCCGTCGAACGGACCACGTTCCTCGGAGGGCACGAAGCAGAGTTCCATATTGTCGAGGCCCCGGAGGCAAGTCATGAACGAGCGCTCGTCTTCTATGTCAGCGTGCTCGTCCTGCCTTATCGCGGATACAGCAATAAAGGACCGGTTCAC
>JAOAPO010000347.1 GCA_025462945.1 Bryobacterales bacterium | reverse complement strand
AGCCCGCCTCTGGCGAAATCGCTGCTTCCGGTGAAGAGTGGCTAAACCTCGTTGTAGGAGTGTTATCAATGCTGCCGGGGAAGCCCACAAAGGACGGGTCGGAGTACGTTCTGGGGCCCGTCGGGGTGGACCCCGAGCTGATAGGGCATCTGATTGCAGCGCGCCTCAAAGAGCGCCACAGCTAAGCCTCCAGCGCGTCCACCTGTCGCGGTCATCGCAGCACCATCATTGGCGCCAATGGGCACTCGGAAACGACTCGGCGAGCAATTCGGAGTCCGGTCGACGATGATTGCAAACGTCTGGAGCCGCACGTTCTGGAAGGATGGCTAACTGCGACTGCGGTGTACCGCGAGACAGCAAAATTCAACGTGAACACCGCACATTCGTGTCTCTTGCAGGCTGCTTTAGCCAATCTTGACGGCAACCCGGGCGGTGCTGTAGTGGAACCAAAGAAAGTCTTTGACTACTAGGCAGCCGACACCAGCGCCAGAAACCCGCCAGCAGGCGGACGGGCAACCAGATCATGAAGTAGATACGATCTCAAGGGACAACAAGGGGAACGCAATGTCGTTGAGTCAAGAGGATTTCAATGCCCATGGGGTGTGGAAGGCGGAAGAAACGACGACCAGACTCCTCGCTTCTACTGCCGACGCTCTCATAGAGGACGCGTTGGATGATGTGGAGACCATCGACCACATCCGCGTTGCCCTTGCTGATGTTCGTAGCATCGGTAGCATCGAGCCGTGGCGTGTTCCGGGCAATACCGCACCGTTGGATGTGCTTCAGAGCGTCCTGGCATCCGTTCAGTCCGAGTTATCGGCGCTCAAGGAAGCTCCAACGGTGTCTCGCCAGATTCAACTAGAATCCGCGCTGGATCAACTCGTTGTTGCCCTAAATCCTTTTCCTCTCTACCTCGTCCAAACTGAGGCTGCTGTCGAGGCGAAGGAAGCATTGAAGGCCCAGCGTGAATTCCTAAAGGAAACCGTTGACTGGCTGCATCGCGCTGTTGGCGACTCCACAGACTCCGTGGAGAAGCTGCGAGAGCGCATCGGCGTTGAGGAAACGAGGATTTCGGAGCAAGTGAAGCGGCTCGATGATGCACTGAACACGCAAAACGCGACGTTCACAAATCGGGTCGCGGAATGGAAGAGCGAATCCGACAACGCTGCGGCGTCCATAGTCGCAACGGGTGACCAGCATCTTGCCGCACTCATCGATATGGAAGGGCAATCTCGAAACCTCGTCGATGCAACTTCACGCCACACGATTACTGCCGAGTACGGGGACTATGCCAAGAGTCAGGAGAGGGCGGCATTCTGGTGGAGCGTGGGTGCTGTACTCGCTGCGGTTGGTGGGTTCTTTTACATTGCCTCCCTTCTGACAGGAATACGCGATGCATCTGTTCAAGAGGTCGTGGTGAAGGCGACCGTTTCATCTCTCGTGATGCTCGGTGCAGGTTTCATGTCTCATGAGTCATCGGGGCACCGGAAGGAGGCCCGGGACGCCAGGCGAACTCAACTTGACCTCAACGCCCTTGACCCCTTCCTAACGAAGCTGGATGAGGACGAAGCCAACGACCTCCGACGCGAGTTTGCGCAGAAAATCTTCGGACGCCCCCTAGCGAACGACAAGAGCCAGAAACCATACGAGTGGATTCTAGGCGCGGTGCAACGGCGCAAGAGTGAGCCTGAAAAGGAAGACGCCGACCTGTAACGGTGCGCGCAGATGTAGCCACACGATCAACGTGGCGAAGAATTCATGACGATGGTCAAAATGCTGACCGAGCAGTTGGGGCAGCGCCGGTAAGGGTGCCTGCTGACCATGCCGGCCCTCATTTTGGACAGCAACGAGGTGCTCGCGAACACCGAACAGCCCGGGCACCTTCCGGCCTTCAACCAGACCTTCGCCGACTCCAACGTTCCCGTGCAATCGACCGCCGCGCCCTGCTCCCCGCCACGGACGAGATTTACCGACAGCTTGCCGCCGGGCTCCAGAGGCGATGAATGCCTCACCGCCCCGCAATGTGCCCCGCCACGTACTCGGCATCCCGCCCCACACCGGCCACAATCGCCGAGCTGTGCCCGGTCAGCCATGGCAGGCCCACGGCGTAGAGGCTGGGGTGGTCGGTGACGCCGCGGCTGTGGCGGGGGTAGTTCCATTCGTCCAGTACCGGGATGTCCAGGATGCCGAAGTCGAGCCGGTAGCCGGTGGCCCACAGGACGGATGTAACGCCCTCCGCTGCCAGGTCCAGCCGCCGGCTTTGAGGGGAGCCAGTCGTCTGCCGGCCGGGGTTGCGCCTCCGGCGCGTCGATTCCGGCGGCGGCGATGTACGCGTCGAGCATCGGCTTCAGGCGCTGGCCGAATCCGGACTCGACGGTGCGGCGAGGTCGTCGCTGAAGACGAGGTCGCCGTCGTCGGTTGCTTCCAGGTGGCCGTGCAGCCGGACGCCGCGGCGGCCCAGATCCCGCAGGTGGAGGTCGTGGCCGCCGTCGGCGCCGGACAGTAGCGGGTTGCAGGCGGACCGCGCCCCGGGGGAGGGCAGCTGCTCCACGGTGAGGCCGTTCAGCCCGTAGTCGCGGCTGTGCAGGCCCAGCTGCATGACCCAGTAGAAGGTGTCCCGGCCACGGTACCGGCGCGGCGCCTCCGGGCAGGTGGACACCGCCAGATGGACGCCGCGGCCGGCCGCCAGCAGCTCCTCGGCGATCTGGCCGCCCGACTGGCCGGTCCCAACAATCAGCACGGCGCAGTCCGGCAGCTGGCCCGAGACACTGGCTGACCGCTGCTAGGGAGACGGCCGGGCGGTAGCGTCCAGGTCTCTTTGCAACGTGGGTGCCGGCATCGGGTGTCGTGACTGCGGCAATATAGTCGTGCAAAGGAGCACCGGTATGGAACAGGAATTCGCGAGTTTCTGCAGGCTTGACGTCGGCAAGAGCGAACATCACGCGACCCCGCTCAATGCCGCCGGGGAGCGGGTTTTCGATAAGCCGCTGCCGCACGACGAAGGACGACGCCGAACGCTGTTCACCGCCCTTCATGAGCATGGACAGGTCCTGGTGGTGGTCGACCAGCCCAACATGATCGGAGCGCTGCCGTCGCTGTCGCCCGGGACTGCGGCTGCGAAGTCGCATACCTGCCGGGACTGGCGATGCGCAAAACGGCTGCCAGGGAACGCTTCATTGTCGAACCTGCTGCTCCGATGCTGTGGTGTCTTGCTCGCTTCCGTAGACGCCTTGCCTGTCCGACGTAGATCAAGGCGTCTGGCAGGATCGGCCTAAGCTGCCGCGGACAGTTGAAGTTAATCGGCAATATTCCACTGAGAAACCATTTAAAGACTCCCGGCTCATTCCGCGATGCCTGCCATGCCTGCTCGCAAGGAGCAAAATCATCCCAACGTAATTTGGCTTCTAGCGCCCGGTT
>JAOAPO010000334.1 GCA_025462945.1 Bryobacterales bacterium | reverse complement strand
TACTACAACCTGCCGAAAGTTTTCACAAAAGGCCTATGAGTATCGTTCGCGATTTGTTCGCCCTTCCAGGCTCACTGCTGGAGACCGGCCTGGTGGCAGCGCAGTCTGCTATGAAGAGTGCGCAGGGCGCCATTAACAAACTGACCGGGCTGGATGACGGCTCGGTGAAAGGCGCGCCGATGGACGGACCCGCCGATCTGGATCTTGCCGTGGCGGATTTTGCGAATCGGCTTACGCGCGTGTATCGCTACGGAACGCATGATCTGAAGGGCCTGCCTGAGACGCCCGCCAATATTGTGGCGGCGGCGCGCGAGTCGTTTCGAAATATCAGTCTGACGGACCCTCGCAATCTGGCGCTGCCGGTGCAGTTGACACTTTCCGTGGGTACGCTGATGACCGAGGCGGCGCTTCGTGGTTTGGTGAGCCTCAGCATCCTGGGCCCTGCGCGCATGCCGCGGTTTATCGACGATTTTTTTGAGATTGTCACGGAGACGCCAGTCTTCGCGGGCCTGGAATACGGTGAACTGATCGAGCGCTGTGAACTCCGCCTGGGAGAAGCGCCCGCTGATCATCGGTGCCGGCTGGAACTCGCGCGGGTCTATTCGAAGTGTGGCCGCTATGATGACGCCGCCGTCGAATACAACAAGATCCCGCCTGATTCGAGTTATTTCGCCGCAGCGATGCACGAGGCTGGCACGTCGCTGTACCGGGCGGGCGAATATCAGGCGTCCATGCGGGCCGAAGTGCTGTCGATGAATGCGAAGGACGACGAACGGGCACGCCTGGTCTTATTCCTTGCCTCAGACAAGGTGGGCGGCTACCCTGCCTGGGTTCCGAGCCCTCATCGCATGGAAGTGAAGGCCGGGCGCGGCACGCCGACGGTGCGGTTCGAAGAGATCGCGGCAAAGATCGGCCTCGATAAGACCAGCGGCGGGCGCGGCACAGCTGTTTTCGACTTCAATAACGACGGTCTGCTGGATATCGCGATCGCGGCGTCGTTCGGCGGTTCCAATCTTTACCGCAACAACGGAGACGGGACGTTTACGGATGTGTCCGTCGTCGCCGGCCTCGACGCCTGCACGAATACGTTCGGCGTCATAGCGGGCGATTACAACAACGACGGCTTCACTGATCTGTACCTGACGCGATCGGGATTCTACGTGGGTGAAGGTCAGCTCATGCGGAACAACGGCGACGGCACCTTCACCGATGTCACGAAGGAAGCGGGCCTCGACAAGGTTTGGGGACCAGCTTTCAATGCTGCGTGGGTCGACTACGACAATGACGGCCTGCTCGATCTCTTCGTCGCGAACAACCTGGGGGGGCTTTTCGAGCGAAAGACTCCGAATCGCCTGTTCCACAACAACGGCGACGGGACCTTTACGGAAACCACCGAGCAGGCTGGCCTGAACACGATCTGGCCTACTATCGGCTGCGCGTGGGGCGATTACGATAACGACGGGTTCATGGACTTGTTCCTGAGCAATGGACTGGGCCGGTCGCAGCTCTATCACAACAATGGCGATGGCACTTTCACCGACGTCAGCGCGGTGGCCGGCGTTGATGCCATGGCGTTCGGCAGCCCCGCATTTTTCTGGGATTACGACAACGACGGCTGGATGGACATCGGGCAGTACATCTGGTCCGATCACGACGACGTCGTGAAAACTCTTCGACATGGTGCCGGACCGGAAGGCGGCCAGCATATGCGTGTCTTCCGAAACAATCGCAACGGAACGTTCACTGAGGTGAGTGAGGAACTGGGTCTGACGGAATGCTGGGGCACGATGAGCGGTGCATTTGGCGACTTTAACAATGACGGCTACCTGGATCTCGCCCTCGGCAACGGCAGCCCGAAGCTGGACCGTTTGGACCCGATGACGATCTTCGAGAGCGACGGGACGAAGTTCCGCAACACGTCGTTCGCGGCCGGCTTGCCCTACACGGGCAAGAGTCATGGCGTGAATATGGCTGATCTGTTCGGCGACGGCCGGCTGTCGATTTTGGTCGGAGATGGGGGCGCTTATCCGGGTGATCTGCTCACGGCCGGTATCTACTGTCCGACGACATTGCCGGGCAACTACGTGAATGTCCGGTTAGTCGGGACGAAGAGTAACCGGAACGCCGTGGGTGCACGGATCTCGATTGAAGCGGGCGGACGCAAGCAGTATCGCGAGGTTTGCGGCGGCAGTAACTTCGGGTGCATGCCGTTCGAGCAGCATTTTGGGATTGGCGAGTTGACCCAGGTGGACGCTGTAGAGCTTCGCTGGCCTTCCGGTCTGCGGCAGCGGTTCGAGGGGGTCTGGCTGAATCAGACGATTGAGTTTGCGGAAGGGGAAACCGCCTGGACGGACGTCTACGCCGAAGTTCGGGCAAAACTCCTCGACACGACAAATGTTCGATAACAAGCTGTTTCTGCTGCAGATCGCAGTCATTGTGGGCTTTTCGCATCTGGTGGCGAAGGGCTTCGGGAAGTTCGGACAGCCTCGCGTGGTGGGCGAAATGATCGCTGGCATCGCCCTGGGTCCAACGCTGTTCGGCTTGATTGCACCCACCACCTACCATGCCTTATTTCCGCCGGATTCGCTGGGCTTCCTCAACTCTTTGAGTCAGGTCGGCGTCGCGATTTTCGTCTTCCTGGTGGGAGTGCGTGTCGATTTCGCCGAGATCCGTGAGCAAAGCGGTGTGGCTGTAGTGACCAGCAACATCAGCGTGATTGTGCCCCTGGTGATGGGAATCGGAGTCGCTCAGTATCTGTTCCCCCGCTACGGAACGGGCAGTCCTCTTCATTTCGCACTGTTCATTGGAACCGCAATGAGCGTCACGGCATTTCCCGTACTCGCGCGAATTTTGATGGAACGAAATCTTCTGAATACGAGGTTGGGCTCCGTGGCCATCGCCTGTGCGGCGGTCGACGACATCACTGCCTGGGCGCTTCTGGCCGTGATCGTTGCACTGATTAAGAGCGACCCGAACGCGCGTCCGCTTTGGCTGACGTTTGTTTTCATTGGGGTATATGTCGGGGCGGTTTGGGGCCTGGGGAAAATCCTAAAGAAGTGGGCGGACCGCTTCGACGAGAAGAAGCTGCCGCTCGACGGCATCCTGGTCTTTGTGGTGCTGGCGCTGGTCTCCGGTGCGGTGAGCGAGCATCTTGGCGTTCACTCCTCGGTGGGGGCTTTCATTGCCGGGGTGGTGACACCTCGCAAATTTCGCCAGCAATTGATTGACAAGCTGGAGGCCGTAACGCTGCTGATCCTGATGCCGTTGTTCTTCGCGCTGACAGGAATTAAGACGAGATTCGGTCTGGATGCCGGTGCCGGCTTTTACCTCGACTTCGTAATTATTCTCTTCGTAGCCGTCGCGAGCAAGTGGGGCGGAACGATGATCGGGGCTCGCGCAAAAGGAATGGGCTGGCACGACGCCTGCCAGCTCGGGTTGCTCATGAATACGCGCGGGCTGGTTGGTCTGGTGATCCTGAACGTGGGACTCGACGTCGGCATCCTGTCGCCTCCGCTCTTTTCAATGATGGTTTGTATGGCTTTGGTAACTACGTTCATGGCCTCACCGCTGATGGACCTGTTGGGGAGCCGGAATCTTAAGGTCGCAGATGCGGCCTGAACCCTGCCGATGGCTCTGGAGGATCTTAACTTGCGAGATTTCATGACCGCTTTTATTAGCTTTTGCCTGGTGAAGACGCTTTATGCGGTCCAGCAAACAGCTAAGGCTTTGGGCGCTCCGTCCGAGATGGTGGCCCCGAAGAATCCACCGGCGCCGGGCCCCGTAGCGAAACCGACGGCAGCTGCCGCCGGTAACTGGCACAGCAGCACCAGACGGACTTTCGAGAAGCTCGGCGACCCGGCGGGTGCAGCGTTCATGGCATTCGACGAGTACTCGTCAAAAGCCGTGGATCTGGTTTCAAATGTGTTTGGCAAGCCGCGGGGGTATCTTCCGTATTGGTCGAAGCTGCCGGCGCGACTGGGAGAGCAACTCAGCGTCACGGCTGCGGCCGTCGGTCGCGATCGGGCGCTCTATGGACAGATGGCTTCGAACACAATGGAGATCTTCACCCTGGTTCGCAATAACCCCGAAAAGATGGGGATCCCGGAGCGTGGCGAGTTCAGCCTGTCGGAGTTTCAGGAGAAGGCTTACGGGGTCGGGGATTTCGAGAACATCTGGACAGTGGAAGGGCTGGGCCACGTCTACTCACAGAGGACGTGGATCCTGCGCCATAACGTGAGCGAAGATGCCACCGGACTGATGATCGATGGGCAGGCGGAGTGCCTTACCGAGAAGTCGCTTTGCATGATGCATGCGGGACTCGGGCTGTGCCTCGCAGAGTCGGTGATCAAGCAGATCACGTTGACCTCAAGCGAGAAGGAAGTGGAGCGCGTGTTGCGCGCCTACATCAAGCTCTGTAAAGACAATTCACGGCCGGGTTACGCCGGGGCCGCTCTTGAGTCGCTCGGCCTGGTGACACGCACTTTCAATTACCCGCTGCTGGACATCGTGCAGCGCGTTCTGGCACAGACGGACCACGAAGCGTGGCAGTATTTCTGGCGCGGAGCGGGCAGGGGGCTGTTGTTTTCGCCCGGTCACATCGCGCAGCCGTTGTTCTCACCCTGGATCACGGCGGAACTGGAAGCGCCGAACGAGTATGCGTTCAACAGCCTGAAAGCGGGGTTGACATGGGCCACTAACCTGGTGAACATGCGGCACCCTGCCATCATGGAAGACGTGCTGAAACGTCGCGGCGCAGCTGAGGAGAAGACCGGAAGCATCCGTCACGGCGTGGCGGCTTCCACCACCATGGCAGTCGCCACCACACCGAATCATCCGGTGGTGAGGCAGTATCTGGAGTACAAGCCGAAGAGTCGCGACCCCAGGGTTCACGATTTGTGGGAGAAGCTGGTGCGTGAGCCTGCGTACCGCGCGGTCCATCGCTACCAGCCCATTCTGGCCCGACACAAGAGGCTTGAGGAAGTGTTCCGATTCCAGGATCTGGACGCACTCGTGGATCGCCTCGAAGCGTCGGAGACAGAGTCGACCACGCCGGTTGAGGCGATTTCCATACGACCGTAGTACGAAGACACTATAGGACACTCTGGCCGTCTTGCCTTACTCTTGCCTAGCAGGAGCAATCCGTGGTTTTTTGGCAGTCTACACGGGTTGCTCACGGAGGGCGGACAAGTGTCACGTGACGGAATCGAGCAGCAGAGATTTGGGGAGCCTTTGCAGGATTTTTCCCTCCCTACCCTCAATGGTGCGACCGCGGCGCTCAGTGAAACGCTTTCAGGCAGGAAGGGTGCCGTCGTCGTTATCTGGTCGAGCACCTGCTCGCACTGCCTTCGCTACGACCAGTATCTGAACGCCTTCGAACGGCAGCATCCCGAATTGAGCCTCACCGTTGTCTCGGCTCGTGTGGGAGAGTCGCTGGAGTCCGTGATTCGGGCAGCATCTCAGCGAAAGCTGACCTTCCGCCTGCTGCACGATTCAACGTCGCTTGTGGCGAAGCAGTGGTACACGCAGCAAACCCCCAAAGCTTTTCTGATGGATGCGAACAGGAATCTGCTGTACCGCGGCGCAATTGATAATTTCAAGTACCCGGAAGACCCGGAATACATCAACTATTTGGAGCCCGCGATCCGTCAGTTCCTGGAAGGCGGCTCCATCGCACGACAGGAAGTCACCAGTTACGGTTGCTCGATCCAGTCTGTGTACTACAACCTTCCTAAGGTTTTCGCCAGCGCCCGATGAGTGTTTTTGAGGATATCCTTGCAGTCCAGAGCGGGTTCCTGGAATCCGGCCTGATGATGGCGCAGTCGGCGATGAAGGGCGTGCAGGGCGCGCTTAATAAGGTGACCGGGCTGGATGATGGCTCGGTGAAAGGTGCCCCGCTGGACGGTCCGGCTGACCTTGATCTGGCCGTTGCCGATTTCGCCAACCGTCTTACGCGTGTGTATCGCTACGGGACACACGATCTGACGGGGCTCACTTCAGCGCCGCGTAATGTGCTCTCGGCTGCTCGGGAATCGTTTCGCAACATCAGCCTGAGCGACCCGCGGAATTTGACGCTGCCCCTGCAACTGACCTTTTCGGTGGGAACTCTTGTCACGGAAGCGGCGCTGCGCGGCCTGGTGGCCGTAAAGATCATTAGGCCCGCCCGCCTCCCTCGTTTCATGGGGGACTTTTTTGAGATGCTCACCGAAACGCCCGTGTTTGCCGGACTCGAGTATGGGGAGCTGATCGACCAGTGCGCCGTCCGTCTTGGCGAGGCCCCGGAAGACTACCGCTGCCGCATGGAGCACGCCCGGCTATTGGCAAAGTGTGGCCGCTACATAGAGGCGGATCTGGAGTATAAGCTGATTCCCCGAGATTCCAGCTACTACGCGGCGGCGATGCACGAAGCGGGCACGGCACTCTATCGGGCTGGCCGGTTCCAGGAAGCCGTACAGACAGAGATGTTCTCCATGGATGCGCGGCCAGACGAGCGGGCGCGGCTGGTTCTGTTCCTGG
>JAOAPO010000322.1 GCA_025462945.1 Bryobacterales bacterium | reverse complement strand
AGGGCTACGGACGTCAATATCCTTTTGCTTCAGTTCGCGCTTACGCCACTCCGCTGACCAGCCTGTCTCTCCCTTTGCCCTGGCCTCCCACTCGGCACGCAGCAAACTCTCCCACTCTTTCCTGCGCGGATTGCCCAGCCGTACCCAAACGAAGTGAAACAGTTCATGCACCATCACCCGAGCCCTCTCTGAACTTGGCGGTTTCAAGGTGTTGTCGAGGACAATTACCCTCTGCCGGATCCAAGTCGCAGCGTGCGCCCGATGTCCCGCCGTATCCAGTAGATCCGTCTCGTACCGGACGGCTATGGCTGCACCCTCCAGCTCCGGGAGAGGCAGCAGCGATTCCACTTTCGGCATTCGCGCTATCGGACCTTTACTGTTACATCGCGTGTATCTCGCTGGCCGTCTTTGCCGACGGCGGCTATTTGATATTTCGTGGTCACTTTCGGATAGTCTACGAGACAGCCCTTCGCGGCGTCATAAGTCCCTGGTGAGGCTTCGGTACGAACTGCATTGCGGGCCTTGAAACACAGACCAACGGGTTGATCCGGCTTCACCTGCATCGAAGTAACGGAAATGTCGTATAACTCAGGAGCCGCGACTACTTCCACAGTCTCGAAATCGATTGATCGCACATCCGTCTGCCCGTCTGCGCCTGTCGCGGTCAGCGTGTAGTGTTTCGGCCCCTCGGCCTTAATCTGCAGACACCGTGTCACCGCCGGCCAGACTTCCTCAACCGGCGGATCCAGAGTTACCTTCGTCGCGAACTCCACGCCATAACATAGATTTCCGGTGGAACCCTTAGGTACTTGCGCCGGAGAAAGATAGAAGTTCGTGATCCGCACTTTTGCGGCCTTTTTCGTTGTCGGCGCGGAACTTCGGTTTGACGACGAGCAGCCCCCAAGACTCAAAATCAGAATCATGAAAATAAGTGTCGTTTTCATACGCAGCCACAGACGTAGAGCACGCTTCCACCCACTCGAACCACACCCCCGGAACCCACCCGCCGCACGGCGATTCAATCCGGTATACATTAACAGCTGATGCTGTCCACGCGATTGCTCAGTCTGATCCCCCTCGCGGCCCTGATTCTGGCCGCCCAGCCGCCGCCCGTAGCCAAACCGAAACCCGCAGCGCGCAAACCGCTGGCGAAACCTCCAGCTAAACCCGCAACGCCAGCTCCCGATCCGGCCGACGCGAAGATCGCCGAACGCACTGCCCGCCTCTGGTCGCTCCAGCCAGTCCGCAAGCCTGAAATTCCCGTCGGAGCAACCGCTTCCGCGAATCCAATCGACGCCTTCATCGCCGACAAATGGCGCGAGAAAGGCCTGCATCCGGTCGGGCAGGCCGACAAACTAACCCTCCTGCGCCGTGTTTCTTACTCCCTGACCGGCCTTCCGCCCACCCCCGCCGAACAGGACGCATTTCTCGCCGACACCACGCCCGAAGCCTGGGCCAAAGTGGTTGATCGCCTCCTTGCCAGCGACCAGCATGGCGTTCGCTGGGCACGCCACTGGCTCGACGTTCTCCGCTACGCCGACGCCGATGCCACTATGCCCGCCGCCAATGGAATCCACTACTGGCGCGACTGGGTCATCGCCGCTCTCAATAAAGACATGCCGTACGACGAGTTCGTTCGCGCACAACTCCTCGGCAGCCGGTACAAAGATCACACCACCGTCACCGCCACCGGTTACCGCGTCAAAGTCCCCGGTCCGCAGGAAGACGCCTTCGCGCTCGGCTTTCTGGCCCGCGCTGCTCTCACCAGCGACAACAAAGAGCAGGACCTCGCCCTCAACACCGTCGAGACTGTTTCCACCGCCTTCATGGGCATGACCGTCGGCTGCGCCAAGTGCCACGACCATAAATTCGACCCCATCCGCCAGCGTGACTTCTACGCCATGAAGGCCATCTTCGACCCCCTCGTCACCCGCACTGTCCCGCTCGCCACGCCCGCCGAAATCTTCGCGAATGGCAAGGCGACGGAAGCATACCGGAAGAAGAAAGAGCCCCTCGACGCAGCCATTGAGAGCATGATCGCCGCGCACCGCGAGCGCCTCTATGACGAGCGCGTCGCCGAACTCCCCGCCGACGTCCAGGCCATCATCCGCAAGGCCGAGCGCCTCCGCACCCCCGCTGAGCAGAAGATCGCCGACGACTACTACCCCATCCTCCGAATCGACGCCTCCAAGATCAAAGAAGTCATGACGCCCGAAGAGGTCACGAAGTACAACGCTCTTCTCAAGGAGCAGACCGCCCTCACCAGGCCGCCAGCCCTGGCTTCGTTCGTCACCGTCGAGGAGGATTCAGACCGCCTCAAACAGCCCACGTACATCCTCGATACCGGCGACCCCATGCGTCCGATGAAGGATAAGCCCGTCCAGCCCGGTTTCCCCTTCCAGTCCGCCACCGTCGACTTTCGTGAAGGCCGCCGCGAAGGCTTCGCCGACTGGCTCACGGCGCACGACAACCCCCTGTTCGCCCGCGTTGCCGTCAACCGCATCTGGGCCTGGCACTTCGGCGAAGGTCTCCACCGCAATACCAGCGACTTCGGAGTCCTCGGCTCCACGCCCACCGACCAGAAGCTCCTCGACTACCTCGCATCCGAATTCGTCGCTCACAACTACTCCATGAAGTGGCTCCATCGCGCCATCGTCACCTCCGATACGTACAAGCTCGCGTCTCAGGTAGACCCCGCGCTCGCCGCCGCCAACGCTCAGGCCGACGCCCGCAACTCTTACCTGTGGCACTTCCGCCTCGAACGCCTCGAAGCCGAACCCATCTGGGACACCATCCTCTCCATGGCCGGCGACCTCGACGACTCCATCGGCGGCAAATCCTTCTCCATCCTCAAACCGGACGCCAGGCGTCGCGAAGCGCTCCCCGCCGAGCCCGCCAACCGCCGCGCGGCCTACATGCGCCGTGGGTACATTCCCTCCACCGACGTCATGGCCAACTTCCTCCAGGTCTTCGACGTGGATGACGGCCGCACCCCATGCCCCATCCGGACTCAAACCGTTACCGCGCCGCAGGCCCTCTTCACCATGAACGACGAACTGGTGGAAAAAGAAACGGTCAGGTTCGCTGACCGTGTTCTCAAAGAGGCGAACGGCGATGTGAAGGCCGCCGTCCCGCTGGCCTTCCGCTACGCCATCGGTCGTCCGCCAACGCCACCCGAAACGGACCGTGCGATCACCTGGCTCGATAACAGCCCCGACAAACTGAAAGGCTTCGCCTGGCTCCTGGTAAATCTCGATGAATTCATCTACGTTAGATAAGACGGCGCTAAGTAAGCTCTACCCCTGCGGCAAAGTGGCACGCCGCCGCTTCCTCTACCAGGCCGCTGGAGGCTTCCTCGGCACTGCCATCTCCTCGCTTTGGGCGCAGGAGAGCACCGGCGACGCTGGCAAACTCGCAGCCGCACGCCTCCCAGGCGAACCCAAAGCCAAATCCGTCATCTACCTGTTTATGTGCGGCGGCGTCAGCCACATCGACACATTCGACCCCAAAGACAACAAATTCGCCGGCAAACTGATGGACGCCGTCGGCTTCGGCGACAACCTCGCCGAAATGAAGCGGCCCGTAATCCCATGCCTCAGGACCTTCAAACCCTACGGCAAGTCCGGCATCCCCGTCTCCGACTGGTTCCCGGAAATCGGCGGAGTCATCGACGATATCGCCGTCGTCCGCTCCATGTTTTGCCACCAGACCAACCACTTTCCGGCGGTCCTCGAACATGCAACCGGCAAGCCCCTCCGCCAGTTTGAACACCCCTCCCTGGGTAGCTGGATCAACTACGCACTAGGCACCGCCAACAAGAACCTTCCTGCCTTCGTCAACATCGGCCGGCCCTCCAGCCCCGTCCAGCTCACCGGCGGCTACCTCGGCGCCAGCTACGCCGCCACCCCGTTCCAAACCGGCGACGTCCCCATCCCCGATCTCCTCCCGCCCACCTCTTCCAGGAGCGCCGAGCGCGATCGCCAGATGCAGCTCCTGGGCGAACTGAACCGCCAGTTCCGCGAAGATTACAAGCTCGAATCCGACATTGCCGCGCGCGTGAAAGCCTACGAACTCGCCGCCAACATGATGCTGAAGGCTCCGGCGATCGTCAACTTCGCCACCGAACCCGACCACGTCAAAGAACTCTACGGCATCGGTCAAAAGGAGACTGACGATTTCGGCCGCCAGCTGCTTCTGGCTCGGCGCCTCGTTGAAAACAATGTTCGCTTCATCCAGATCTGCCACGCCGGAGGCGGCAACGGCTCCTGGGACGCTCACGACGACATGAAGACTCACGGCCCCCTCTGCCGGGCCGTGGATAAACCCATCGCGGGGCTGATCAAAGACCTGAAACAGCGCGGCATGCTCGACAGCACCCTCGTCGTCTTCACCAGTGAATTCGGACGCACCCCCTGGTCGCAAAACACCAAAGGGCGCGACCACAATGGCTTAGGCTTCAGCTCCTGGCTCGCCGGAGGAGGAGTCAAAGGCGGAGTCATCGAAGGGGCTACCGACGACGTCGGCTTTAAAGCTGTGGAAAGCCCCCACTACATCTCTGACCTGCAGTCGACCGTCCTGAAACAAATCGGCCTCGACTACAAGAAGATGGACTTCGTCCTGAACGGCCGCCCCTTCCATCTGGTGGAAGAAGGCAACGGCCCGATCACGAAGATCCTCTCGTGACGGTCAGTCCCCGAAGGCCATCAGCAAACGCCCCAGCACGAATGCGCTGAACAGGCCCACCACGTAAAGGCCGGCCGATATCCACAGCACCACGCGGCTGACCGTGCTCGCGTCTTCACACGCTCCCGGCGAATCCGCATCGCACGCGCCCGCACTTAGGCGCAGCTTCGGAGCCACCACATACGTGTAGATGAAGTTCCCGCCGATCAGAATTCCGGCCACCAGGAACACCCAGTTTTTGTGACGCGAGAGCGTGACCAGCCAGGGCACCTCCGCGAGTACGCCCGCGACCGTAGCGCCCAACCCCAGCAACACCAGCAGCGACGGCAGCGCGCAACACAACAGCGTCCCAAAAGACGTGAACAGGGAAAGGTAACTGAGCAGTCCCGCCCGCGCCTTGGAGACGTTCACCTCAGCCATCGCACTCACCGCCCACTCTCACCCCCTCGCACCTGCAGAGGCACGGGGGCCTTCAAGTCCTTCTGCGGCGTCAGCGCGCCCCGTAACGTCAGAGTCTTGCCGGCGGCCGTCGTGTCACCGGAAAGCTCGAATACCTGATTCGTCCCGCTGACCGTCAGCTTCCCGCCCTGCACATCACCACGGACCACCACGGTCGTGTCCTTCGGGGTAAAGCCGTTGTTTTTCACCGCCTCCCAGAACTCCTGAGGACGGATCTTGTTCCCCGGCTTCAGCTTCACGGTTGCCAGTCCCTTGTTCAGGCTGACCTCCACAGACTCCACACCCGCAAACTTCTTAAGAGCTCCGCGCACGGCGAAGGCACAAGTCATTCAATCCATGCCAAAGATCGAAAGGTCCATCTGCAGGAACTCCGCCCGCAGGGGCGCGCTGCACACCGCCAGAGCCAGCACCAATCCGTACATCCTCGTTTTGATATTCATCGGAAATCCCCTAGAAAAAATAGGCAAAGTTCAGCGCGAAGCGAAAACGCTCGCGAGGGTAGATCGGAGAGACGGCCCGATGAATCGGAACCTGAAAGCCCGCCGACACCGCGTAATTCTTATAGACGCCCAAAGTTGTTGGACCCAGAAAAGTCTGGTGCCCGTCGGTGCCGCGCAGCTGCCGCCCGGCACGCTGGATCTCCCCCGTTCGCTCACCCGTCAGCTCGCCGAAGATCCGCCAGTCCCAGCCCTTGTCGGTGCGCCACGAAGGTGGCCGGTACGCATACGCCACGCTGTAGAACAAAAGATCCGGGCGTTGATTGCCCTGCCGCGTCCCGTACCTCTGGTATGTCGCACCCACCCACGCATAATGGCTGCGCGACGCGAGGCCCGTCACGCCGCC
>JAOAPO010000310.1 GCA_025462945.1 Bryobacterales bacterium | reverse complement strand
GCCAGTCGCCACACTACTCATTCCGCACGACCGTCAGCACGAAGAACCCACCATTCTTGCAAAGCTCAGGCGAGGCGAGCGCGTCAGTCACTTCGAGACCAAGCGCAGGCGCAAGGATGGGACGCTGCTCGACATCTCGCTCACCATCTCTCCCGTTAAGGATTCACTCGGACAAATCATCGGGGCGTCGAAGATCGCGCGCGACATCACCGAACAGGTAACCATCCGTAACGCACTGCGAGCGGCGAACCAATCTTTGCGCCGGCTGAATGGTGACCTGGAACAATTTGCCTACTCCGCCTCGCATGATCTTCAGGAGCCGCTCCGCATGGTGAGTATCTATGCCGAATTGGCGCGCGAGGAATACGCTTCCGGGGAGAGTACGAGAGGGGACGAGTACCTGGGAGTCGTTCTCGACGCGAGTGAGCGGATGCACCGGCTTCTGGCCGACCTTCGTACCTACACGCACGCGTCGATGGCGGATGAGGGCCCTCCCCAAAGCGTCGATGCGAACCTGATACTACAGCGCGTGCTGAAGAACCTGGCACCCGCCATCACGGAATCCGAGGCGGCCATTACGGCAGGAGTGCTGCCGTTTGTTCCCATGCACGAGTTTCAGTTGGAGCAGCTCCTGCAGAACCTCATTGGGAATGCAGTTCGCTATCGAGGCGATTCCGCGCCCGTCATTCGCGTCGAAGCTCAGCCTGAGGGAAGCAGATGGCGTTTCTCGGTTCAGGACAATGGCATTGGTATCGAACCCGAATATAAGGAGCATGTCTTTGGCCTCTTCAGGCGCCTTCACACGAGTGCAGCATACCCAGGTAACGGGATGGGGCTTGCCATTTGCAAGCGGATTGTCGAGCGCACCGACGGAAGAATTTGGGTTGAGTCTGAGCCCCGAAAAGGTTCAACGTTTTTCTTTGTCGTGCCGGGAGAACGCACAACTCCAGCCACCGGAGAGCCTACGACCAGCACGCGTGCTGTTAATTGAGGACAATGCCGGCGATGTACGGTTGATTGTGGAAGCGCTCAAGCGCCACGAAGTCGTTTGCGAGATCAGCGCAGTCGCCGACGGCGAGGCGGCGGTGAAGCACATCGACCAGATCGAGGGCGGTGTGGAACCGCTCCCCGATCTGGTCATAATTGATCTGAACCTGCCTAAAAAGTCGGGTCTGGAGGTCCTGAAGAAGATTAGAATGAGCGGCGTCTGCACCGGCGTCACGATCATCGTGCTGACCTCCTCTGACAATCAGCGGGACAGGGAGAGCGTCGCTGTATATAACCCCGCCAATTACATCCGAAAGCCGATAACCCTTAGTGAATTCATGAGTCTGGGTGCAGAGTTCAAAAGGTTTTTGACGCCCCTATCACCGTAGGTTGGCCTGTCTGCATCAGCTTGTAGGGTTCCAAGTGCTTCTGGGCGTAACCGACGACTTTCACAGGCGCCACTGACACCAGAAGTTCCCGAAGTTTGTGCGGCGCATTCGGAACCGCCCGGTGGTGATCAACGACGGCCCGGCGCTTGGAACGATGATTCGGAGTCTGGACCGCCACACTGGACTCCGCTCTTGCTAAACTGGCTCGGTGCCGCCAGACTCTGCGATAGCTCATCCCGGCTGCGCCGCTCCCGAGCTGCGGAACCCGTTGAGCTTATTCGTGGATATACAATGCTCCTGGAGGCAGCGCGATGTGAGCCAGGTGGGAGCCGTGCCATCCTAAGTACAGCCCCCAGTTTGCCTGGATACGACGTTGCTGACGGCCCAAACCACCGACAGTCCCCCGACGGGGACAGGGCGAGAAGAGACGAGAGCGATGCCTTCGAACGGCCACAACATTATCGTGATAGGCGCGTCCGCCGGCGGGCTGGAACCGCTCGACGCCCTGATCGGACAGCTACCGACGGATCTCCCCGCTGCTATTTTCGTCGTGCAGCATCTGGCCCCCGAAAACACTGGATTCGCTCTAACGCATCGTCTCGGCAAATACAGGCGCTTTGGGGCGGCGCTGGCGTCAGACGGAGAAAAGATAGTGGCGGGCAGGATCTATATCGCTCCCGCTGACCATCATCTGCTAGTCAAAAAGACCCATGTTCTGGTAACGAAGGGCGCCCGCGAGAACCGATACCGCCCCGCGATCGATCCCCTGTTCCGGTCTGCCGCAGTCGAGCACGGGCCGGCAGTCGTTGGCGTCATCCTCAGCGGAATGCTCGATGACGGCACGGCTGGCCTTGCGGCTGTCAAAGCGTGTGGCGGTATCAGTATCGTTCAAGATCCGAATGATGCCACGTATCCCGAGATGCCGCAAAACGCAATGAACAATATGGCTGTCGATCACTGCGTCCGCGTGGCTGACATGGGCCCTCTGCTCGATATGTACGCCAGGCGGCGACCGGGGAAGAAGCCCCAGGTCGCAGCCGCAATTCGCGTCGAGGCCGGAATTGCCGAACGGGTATTGAGCAACGTAGCTGAGGTCAGTGGCCTCGGCGAGCAGGTTCCTTACAACTGCCCGAATTGCGGCGGCGTGCTCTGGGAGATGAAGGCCGCCGGACTCGTCAGGTACCGCTGCCACACCGGCCACTCGTTCACTGCGAAGGCGCTGCTAACAATCCAGACCGAGAAGGTTGAAGAGACGCTGTGGATCGCACTCCGTATGTTCGAGGAGCGCAAAAACCTACTGAATAGCCTGGCGGCCAAGGACAAGCACGTGTTAGCCCAACGCTCCTATCGGGAACAAGCCCGATCCACCGAGGTACACATCGACCGCATTAGAGCAATGCTGCTCGCGGAAGAACCGCGCGCCGAAAAGTAGACCTTGCGCTATCAGCCGGACTATTGCCGACACTCAGCCCAACTGAGCGCTGGCTCAGACGGCCCGGGCGAAGGCCGTCGTGGAGTTTGGGTCTGCGGTTGCCCGGCACGGCGGACCACGAGTAGCACCCGCGCGGGGTGAACGGCGAGGCAGGTCAGAGCGTCGCTTTTAGCTCGCGTTCCACATTAGTGACCATCCCGCCGACGTTCGCAACGGCGGACTTCACAGGCGAACCTGTAGTCTCATTGAACAGCAGGGCCTCTTGGGGCGACTCTCACCGAATGTTGTAGCCAGGCTGCGACGCCGAGTATTTCCGATTCCATGGGGCGTATGTGGTGCGGGGGCGCGCGCGCAGACGATCTTAGAAATCAGCTCAATGAAATTTCGGCGGACATTTCAGCAGAAAACGCTTTTTTAGGGCATGGGGGTCTTCGACCAAAAGTCGCCGGAGCTCGCGCTTGCGGTCGTGAGTGAACGCCGAATCCGGTGGTTCCATGGGTGTTCAGCGAGCACCCCCCGGGGGTACATTTTCCAAGGGCGCATGCCGAGGGCGACGACGACGGAGATGGCGGCTTGCAACCCGCGGCCGACCTACACGATCGTAGATGGCGATACGTCTGCGCCCGCTCTCGGGCTGCAGGTTTGCGGTCCAGCCGTGGCTGCAGTCGGCAAAGGCTCACGATGTTTTGGGAGGCCCGCGGACAGGGTGTGCGGGAAGCGGCTGAAGGCTGCGATTCCAGTCCTGGTCGACTCCATGGAGCGGCATGGGCATCTGAAGCTGGATGAGGAGGTCCGGCGCCCGGTTCTGGCGGCGAGTGCCGCGACCATCGATCGCGTGCTGGCTCCTGCCCGGGATGCGAGCGGGCAGGGCGGCGAAGACAAGGTGTGAACACCCCGCTGCGAAAGAGCATCGCCGTGGGCACTTTCACGGACTGGAAGGACCCGCCGCCGGATTCTTCGAGATGGATATGGTGGCCCATTGCGGCAAGTCTGTCGCAGGCAGCGCCAAGGCATCGTTCTGCCCTCCACTTGGGTCTCAACGAGCGGCGTTCGCGGAACGATTGAATCCCTGACGACCGGGCTCGGCGTGGGCGCACTCGGTATACGAAGTAACGGGAACTCGTTCACACCATTGAACGTGCTCTCTAATTCCGATTGGCTGCTCGCGCCCTTAACGGAGTCCGGCGGCGGCTCCGTGCAGGAGAAGGAGAGGTGCTGCTGGCCGAAATCATCAGCCGCGGGAACGATCTGTTCGTTGGCGATGTGACCGACAACGATCAGCTTGTCTCCTGAACAACGTCATTAAGGGCAGGCTACTAGATTGGCGCAATCAGGGCGTGAGCATTTCTCAGCCCGCCTTCCGGTCGCGCGTCTTCCGCGCGGCTTGCGTTGCGCGAGCGCTGGGCTTGCGGGAAGCGCCGGGTGCCTCCTCGGATTGGTCGCTTCACTAAGGCTGTTCCGCAAAGCTTCCATGATGTCAACAATTTTCGGAGCCGTCACACTTTGAACCGGCGCACTCGCTTTGCGAGACCGTTTTCGACGCCATCAACACGTGCAACTGTTCGCGATAGGAGTCCGTGACCTCCTCCGGCCGGTAAACGTCATCCACCGGCCTGCACCAAAGCATCCGTCGGAGACTGCGCGGCCCGCGTTGCCGTCACTAAGCCGACGAGCTTCAGCATCCACCTTCGGCGGCTAATCGGCCGCAAACATGCAACTCGCTGGGACCGTGTCCAAAAACCACCGAACCTCGCAACCAGGCGTCACGGAACTGCACCTGTTGGGCGATCGCGATGAACTTTCTACCATTTTGCTGGTGGACGACAACCCGGCGGACGTCGACCTTCTAAGGATGGCCCTCGCCGCGAACGGAGTAGTTGGTAGGCTCTTGATCGCAAGTAATGGCCGCGAAGCTATGGCCATCGCGAATGACCTAAACAGTGGTGTTCTGGCTTGCCCTGACCTGATCGTCCTCGATATCAACATGCCGTTCTTCTCTGGTCTTGAAGTACTTGAGCGGTTGCGGGCGAGCACCATCTGCCCCCAACCTCCGGTAGCCATTTTGAGCACTGCGGCCTCGCCTGAAGACGTGCGGACGGCCTCCGCGTTGGGCGCCACATGTTACCTGGAGAAGCCCATGACATTAGAGGGGTACTTCTCGGTAGGGACCGAACTGAAGCGCCTCATCCCGATCGGATCATGGCTCGGCTGACTACTGGTCAGGTCAGTCCAGCCGCATATCACCGTCCCAATTATCTGCATCAGAGAGGCAGCGCTGAACCCAGCTTTAGCAATCCCCGTAACGACTCCGATCGTGCAGTCACCAGATCGGCTTTCATCATAAACTTTGCTTCATAGGCACGTGCTTCATGCCGGTTCCTCGAGCCCAGGTACATACCTCAACCTCGGCCTGAGCACGTTCACAATGTTCGGGCAAGCCAGCCAGTCAGGCAGCACTGCAGGGTCAACTCAGTCGGGCAGCTCCTCTCCGTCCGGCAGCGGCGCCTCCAGCCAGCCCGGTAGCTCGTCACAGTCCGGCACTATTGGCAGCACAGGCACTACGGGGAGCAGGTCCAAGTCGGGCTCGAGCGGATCGCAGTCTCCGAGCGGTTCAGGTTCGGTAAAACTCCTCACGAACAACGGCTTCGCCCGTGTCCATCACGTGGTGGCAGGCGGCCCAGACATCAGCACCAATCTCTGGAACCACGTCCGCAAAACGGCGGCCCACCAACTCCCGTCCCTGAACCAGGGCCTGATACGTGGGATTAGCCAGTTCGATCACGAACTCGGGGCCACGGAAGACGACAATGGCGACTGGCGCTTGCGCCAGCACCTGAACCCGTTCGACGCTGTCGCGGAGCGCCTGTTCTGAGTGCTTGCGCTCGGTGATATTAGTAAAAATCACCCCGACGTGCTTCTGCTGGGGAGGCCCGATGCGGAATGCGTACACATCGAACCAGAGCGTTTCAAGCTCTTTACTTCTCTCCTGAAAGCGGATCGGCTCGCCGGTGAGCGCCACGTCACGATAGATTTCAAACCAGCGCTCCTCGTGCTGCGGGTAAAGCTCTCGCATCCATCTGCCCTCTGCGTTTCCCTGGGGGCTCTGCTTTTCGAAAGCCGGGTTCACCTCAATCATCCGATAGTCCAGTGGCTCGCCGGTTTCCATCTTCCACCTCGACGATACAAAAACCCTGGTCGAGGCAGTTGAAGAGGTTGCGGTAGGTCTCCTCGCTCTGGCGTCGGGCAGCTTCTGTGTCGTTGCGCTCAGCAAGGTTACGCATCACGTTGTAGAAGCCGAGAAGCGTCCCGTGAGAATCCTTGAGTGCAACCACGGCACCCTCTACAAACAGGAGGCTTCCGTCTCCCTTAGGTAGGGCCCTGCCGTTGGGGCGCGGCCCTCCCGCGCTGCTTTAGCCATGTCCCGCTCCGGCTTTTTCGCTGCGCGGTCCTCGGGCGTGAAGATCAGGTGAACGCGCTGGCCCACCCACTCGGCCCTCCCGTAACCCAGGATGCGCTCCACGCCCGGATTCCAGTCAGTGGTAAAGCCGGCGGCGTCCGTGCGGAACGCCAGCACGTCGCCGAGTTCCGCAACAAGAATGTCGATCAGCTGGGCGTCAACCGATACCGGAAGATCAGGTCCAACGAGTTGCGTCATAATGTCAGCCCCACGTTTAGGTAAAACGATGATACCGGATCAGGTACTCAAATCGTGAATCAGTCGATCTGCAAGGTTCCTGGTTTAAGTCGGCGAGGCAAAGCGTTAGACCCTGAAGAAGCCGCAGGGCGAGCTACTTCCCATGCCGCAGGATTCGACGAGTAGGGAACTGGTGACAGACGTGCCGGTCTTCATGGACGACACCAACCCGTTCTGATGCTGGGCCCTCAACTTCTCAGCTCAGAAGCCACCGATGCCAGAAGTCGATACGTCAGGGAGTGCCAGCCCAAGCCAAGCGCGCATAAAACGGCGGGCCGATTCGGAGCACCCAAGTCGCCCAACATGTCGGTCCGCCATCTCCCGAACCAGAATGCAGTGTCAGATGTACGGATTCTTTCCTGTCCGGCGGTGCCGTGCGACGACGGCGAACTCGGTGATGGATGAGTAGCTGGCCACTGATTGGCTGGGCTGATCGGCACCTGAATCTCGGAACGAACTTTCGCCTGGCCACAAGAGTGCTATAGGTACTACGCAAACGGGTGCGCGGGTGCGAGTTGACAGACCAATTCTCGGTGCGCCGACGGCTTCGAGTGAGGCGCCTACCGTCCTCCTTGTAGCCTACCGTCCTCCTTGTAGAGGATAACGAAGCTGACGTGTTTCTGCTCCGGATGGCGTTGTTGGAAGGCGAAGTAGCCGCGCAGCTATTCGTGGCCACAGACGGCGCGATACTCCTGTGGCCATACTCAGCACATGCCCACTACCATCGGAACGACGCGAGGCGGCAAGGTTGGGGGCGAACCTGATTCTTCAGAAGCCGATGGAGCTTGAAGCTCTCAGTGCAGTCACTGCTGAACTCAAAACCCTGCTCTCAAGGGAAAAATAGAGCTGCGGGGTGATCAGCGCGCCTTTCAGCCTCTGAGTTCACCGCAGGGCAGATCAATATCTTTGGGTTCTCGCTTAAGGTCAACGGCATCCAGCCGCCTACTTAAGCATGCGCGCAGCGGGCGAACGATCTTGGCCCGGTCGGGCAGAGCGTTCTGCCTGCTGCCGAGGTGGATGCAATGCAGAGCTTCATAGCCCGCGGTACCCTGCTGCCTCAGCAATCATTCTGTGCATACGTACGTGTGCTCACGGTACCAGCGGCATCACCTTTGGTTTACGTGCCCGCCGGGTGCCGAGGAGTGGGTTGGCGGAGAACATGCTTTCCTTTGTAGCATTGCGCTGGCCGCAAATTGAGGAGGTCCAAAATGCTCGCAATAATCGCAGTTGTTCTCCTGGTCGCCTGGCTGCTTGGCATCTCGGTGTTTCATGTTGCCGGTTCCGTGATCCACATTCTGGTCATCCTGGCCGTTGTATCGCTCGTCATGCACTTTATGCGTGGCCGACGCGCGGTCTGAGCAAGGTCACCACACGCCGGCCGTTTACCATCCCATGCCGGCTTTTGGGCGCTCGGAGCCGTGGACTCGCGCCACGGATCTCATATAGAAATGGGGAGATGGGAGGAGACCGCTGATGCGCATGCAGATCCTGTTGGTCGAGGACAACCCCGGCGACGTTCTGCTTGTCCGAATGGCACTCGACCACCATCAGGTCAGCCACCATCTGACGCTCGCTCGGGACGGGGCGGAGGCAATCGAGATAATTCAAACGATGGGCGGCGACAACGGACCGCCGTGCCCCGACCTCATGCTCATGGACCTTCACCTGGACAAGATTGAGGGCACGGAAGTCATCGCTGCCTTCCGTCAGCATCCTTCGTGTGTTGAGACTCCAGTCGTCGTGTTGACGTCCAGCGCAGAACCAGGCGAACTTGGCAGCCTGGCTCGGTTTGGCGTGAAGCTTTACTTTCAGAAGCCATATGATTTTGATCACTTCATGGAACTGGGGAAGGTGGTGATTTCAGCGGTGGCCCGTTCGGAGCGAGAAGCGATCACATTTTGAGGACGGGATCAGACTCGATTACCCGTCGATTGTGTCTGGCGTGCGCGTTCCGTGGTGCCTTCAAGCGGGTCAGGGTGTGACTTCTGCGGTGTCTGCCCGCGCGGCTGCCTGCGTCGCTTGCGTGTAGGCAGCGGCCATTTCTGAACCTAGGGCCACCCGCCGTCGAGCGTATTTGAAACTGCGCGACCCAATGGTATGCCACAAAGTCGGCTCCGTCTGATCGATCTCGTGAATGGCGGGGCGCCCGCACCATGCTGGCGAAGGCGGCTTGAGCAACGGTGCAACACGCAGGGAGTCAACCCTGTGTCGGCGCACACTTCACAGCAACGACAGCGACTCTCTTCGCTCGTCATGTAAGAACTGCCGCGAGAGGCGCGCGTGTCATCTGCCACGCCCGCCATAGAAAGCTGCCGAACCGCCCGTGGCCCCCGGCGACTTACATCCAGACACATTGGTCTGTGCGGAATCCGGTGTAGGCAACAGACCTGCTGGTACTGGGGCGATAAGCGTTGAGCTTCTCAAACCCCCTTAGACGTCCAGCGTCCTGGCACGGCACGACGATATGGGTTCGTGCCGTGCCGTTTTCGCCCGCCAAGACCTTCAGAGCGCCTGCCCTCAGCGGTCGGGATCGCCAAGCGTGCCTCTCGCCCGCGATCGCCGGTAACGAGCTACGTTGGACGGCATCAACAGTGACTTGCCGTTGGCACGCGCGCAAGTGCAGGCGACGCAACAGCAGCCCGCGTAGCCGCAGGACGACGTCGTCGCCCGGTTGCTACGGGCGTAATGGTCTCGCAACCCGACAATGGAGAATCAATCGCCAGACGCTTGCTGTCAAGAGAAAGAACGACTCATTACGCTGTATCGGTCCGCTGACTCCGCCTCAATGTCGAGAATAAGCTGGAACTCGGAGGCGACTGGGAAGCACTGGAGGAGCACCTCCTCTCGCACTCCCCAGTGTGTGAACGCCAGGGGCGACTACGCGAATGGAGCGGGTCATCGTCCGCTGTGTAAGCGCTTCGGTTCGGGACTATGAGGTTAGGCATCAGCGGGAGCGCCCTGGGCGCGGATGTAGGCTGTGCCCGCCCTTCCGTAACCGTGGCCAGAGTCGGGCACAAACTCGCGACGTGTGACGTCACACCAGCAATGAGGATCGTTGCGTGCTTTATGGGTTTCGTCGCGGCAGTGATCGGCATAGGAGCCGCGCTCGAATTCAAGTACTTCGGCCCGGAGTCCACCCAGTTCTGGGTGGGGGTATTCACGACACCAGCAAGCGTGTTGTTCCTGGTGGCCGGTGTCTCTCTGTGGCGCAGGGGCCTCGAAGCACGTCGGCTGGCAGTTGCGGCGGCCGCGGTCATGGCTTGCGCGACGGCTGCAGCTACGGGGCTCCGCGTCATGGGTCCTCCAGCTACGATCTTGGGGTCTTG
>JAOAPO010000226.1 GCA_025462945.1 Bryobacterales bacterium | reverse complement strand
CAGGGTCGTCGGCTACCTCGTCTGCCGCGTCGCGAACGGGGGGACGAGCAGCCACCTCGCGGACGTACCGCAGCGGTACTCGCTCCTTCCGCGCGGCTCGGATCAACCGGACGGGGAAGGACACCAGTCCGAAGGTTAGCTGTCCTTTCCAAATTGTGGTGGCCATGTTGCGCGCCGGGGATGAAGCAGGTGTAGTTCCAAGATCGCGAGCCAGTATGTCGTAAGTATTCGAAGCGTCCCTCCGGGGAGGTTGTCCAGCCCGGTGGAACCTACAAGGCCGAGCGGCGACACGGGCACGAACGGGAGTCATGCAGTGTAGCGAGGGCCGTTTGTTCGATCAAGTCAGACAACCACACTCGGTAACAGAAGTGATCGAAATCTTGTTCAATCACTTGTGTCATCATCGGGCGGCGAGTTCGAAGGACGGCACGCCTCAACGAATTAGCGATGACCAAACCGCCGTCCAAAACACCGGACGAGTATGTTTGCCCGGCCTTAGCACGCTACGCTGGCGCACTTCAGGACCACGCCAGCCTGCGATAGCTATGTTGCGAGCCTCTGCGCGTTGCGCAGCGCCAGCAAGCGTGTCAAGGTCACGAGAGCCGGAGGGCGACCGCGTAAGCAGCCAGTGGAGCCAGAAGACCCGATCATTGACCGAATCTTAAAATTGCGTTGACACGTTTCGTAATCGGAAGTACAGTAAATCCAGACGGCTCCCTTCAGTGGGGGCCGTTTGCGTTTCCCGCCAAATCTGGACCACCGATTCAGGGTACTAGTCCACGGTGGTCCACACTGGACACTACTGATTCTAAAGGAGTAGACCAGTTGACCAGTAGATCCCCTTTTTTTATATCTCTATACGCGCGAGAAAAAAAAATCACACGTGTTGGTATGCGTATTTTTTTCTCTCTCGTGTACTTAATATATTTATTACTTTATACTAGTCAACTAGTCTAATCCTTTAGAATCAGTAGTGTCCACCGTGGACCACCGTGGACCAGCACCTAAAACCGCTGGTTATGCTGTTTATATGCAATGCTTTAACTCATTTCAAGCGCCAGGATGCCTATGATTAAGCTAAAGAAATATGCCGTCATCGCATGCAATTTAGACATCGGCCAGCGTGTTGCGACCCGCAGCTACCCTGCTGCAACTAAGATAAAGCGCGCATTATCGAAGACTGGCTTCCGGGGCGAGTCCTCCGTGATCCACCTGGCCCGGCCTCGGGCGACTGCCTGGCTGGTCATAAACGTCGGGATTCCTCCCCATCTGGTCCCGATCTGCCACAACTGCCGGGTCGCGCGCTGCGTCATCAGCCCGTGGAACTTTCGGAAGCACTGAAGTCGATCACTTCGGCCCATGGTCACGGTATTCACTGGAGCTGGGCCACAACTTCGTGGTGGCCGACAGCAGGTGCAATAGGAAATAGAAAGTGACCGCCTCAGTGGCCGTGAGCTGGTCGCGCCGCCATGGGGCAACCTGTAGTGTGGAATTTCACATATGCTAGCCTTGCCTCTGAGAGGACACACCACTCCCCTTGGACCAACCCTTCTTCAGAATCTCTCGTGCCCTCCAGTTCCTTGCCGTGACGCTCGTGTGGGGGCTGCTTCTCGCGTCCTGCTCTTCACCAAGACAGCCGGACAAAGTAGCATCCGCACTGCCCGCGAGTGCAGCGGAGAACTGCAATGCACTGAAAGCTGACAATCCGTTTGAGGACGGGACGGGTTATCACGCAGGTTTCAAGTGGGGCGAAGATCGCAAGACGTGCGGGGGGAACTCAGACCCGTTCAACGTCGGTTGTAAAGAGTACGAGAGGCAGCGAGCGGCTCACGAAGAGTGCGTCAGCCGCGGAAAATGATGAGCCACTGATAGAGGCGTTCGACTATGGCAACACCGCCATCGAAAAACGCTTCATCTTCTACAAGCGCCTCCTGCCCCTGCTTGAATTCGGGCGCGGTCACGACAGCATCGACCTGTCGAAAGTCGTCCTTACCCAACCACACGCTAAAGAACCTGGGCAAGAGGACGGTACCCCTCGGCGCGGGAGAGAACCCTAAGCTCGCGCCGCTAACGGAATCCGGCGGCGGCTCGGTGCAGGAGAAGGAGAAGGCGCTGCTCGCCGAGATCATCAGCCGCGTGAACGATCTGTTCGATGGCGACGTGACCGACAACGATCAGCTTGTCTACGTGAACAACGTCATCAAAGGCAAGCTGCTGGAAAACCAGACGCTCGTCGAGCAGGCCGTGAACAACACTAAAGAGCAGTTTGCCAGTTCACCTGACCTGTCAAACGGCCTGCTGGATGCCATCATCGACACACTGTCGGCGCATACCATCATGAGTAAACAGGCACTGGAGTCGGAACGAGTGCGGAGTGGCCTACGGGACATTCTTCTGGGACCGGCGCAGCTTTATGAGTCGCTGCGATCGCAGAGGGATGTTGGGGCACTCGCACGGTAAGCCGCAGCGCAGACTTACAGGGTACTCGTGGCGTCATCGGGTCGAGCATATTAGAGTGCACTTGAACGGAGCATCGTGGCAATAGTTGTCTCATTCAGCCGGGCGGCGAAGGTTATCACCGGAATACTGGCGGGCTTTTTACTGCTCCGGCTTATCGATTCGTGGATCAAGTCGTCTGCGAGATTCGAAGAGGTCGCGGTTTTGCGAGGACATGGGCGGGCTTATGCACAGTCAGTCCGCACGCTGGGGGATTTCGCTGTGAGTCTCGTGCCGTCCGGTTCGCTGCTGTGGATCTTCATCGTCTTGTCAGCGAGGTGTCAGGGGGCCCGGCCCTGTCGGAGGCGCTAAAGAGGATTGGATTCGGCTCTAGCATGTTTATGGGACTGTTCAACTTGGGGTTTCTCGTTCTTGCCAGTAACCAGGTTCTGAGATGGTGGCGAGGAAGCTGGAAGCCTTGCTCTACTGCTCCGGCAGGCTCGGGCACTGATTCGCAGCACCATGGCTCCGCTGTTTCGTTCAAAATGAAAGCGCCTCTCCCGAATCCAACCTGACGGAGCGAGTGTACTAATTTCAGGCTATGGGGCGGCGCTTTCGCTCGTCCCAAGTTTCGAGAAAGAATCCGACCAGGGTGTGGGAGGCGTGTATGGACAGCCGGGCATGCCGCGCCTGGATGCGGTAGGGCCGGCTGCCGCGCCCGTGAGCGGTTCCGGCGTGCGTGCGCAGCGAGCCTATGCCGTCCACCACGGAATTCATGCCGGAGAGGGATTTTTCTAATATCGTCATCCTGGACAGCCGCCGGATCAAGGCCGAGATGCTTACTGGCGGTTTTCCAGAGCGGTTTTACGCTCTGATCGCTCGGCATGGCAAGGCCCTCATGGTCTTCAATGTAAATTTTGAAAAGCGCTTCGAGAATGGCGCAGGCGGCGGTAATGGCGGCGGGAGGGTCGCTTTCGACATGAGCCAGCGACCGCCTAAATTTCGTCATCCACTCCCGCCAGATCCCGCTCTTTCAGAATTTCCTGCAATGCTTGGTGGGGAGCGCCGTTGATGCGCCCATCACCAGCCCGCCCTGATGGTAAGAGAGCCCAAACCTGGCGAGTGTCTCGTGAATTTTTTTGGCGGCCAGGGTCCTGCTGTTCGGCTTTATAGGGGTTGTCTACCTCCATAAACTCTTCGAGCACCTTGCCGAGGACTGCCGCGGGGGCGGCTACCTCTTCATGCATGCGCTTTAGCCATTTCTGGCACTTCACGACGCAGTTGCCTTCCGGCACATCGCCCACCGCTCCAGCTCCATGAAACAACCCTTCAAGCGTCTTGTGGTGGAAGACGTAATTGCCTAGGACATCGCCGATGACGGAGCACAGAGGAACAGGAAGCGGTTTCGCGCCGGATCGTCTCGGCGGAAGTTTTGCTTTCGCGGCCACGATTGCCGCCTCGATATCGGGCATTAAAGCTTTGATTTCTGAGTCGGCATCAAAAGCTGAATAAAGGTTGTCGGGCTCAGCTTGAATACCGTTCAGGCGCGTTTGCTCGACGAGCGGCAGTAAGGGCGCAGCGAGGCGCTGCAAGCGAATGATGATGTCTCGGTAGGTGGCCGTGACGCCCCATATCAACTCCAGATCAGCGTCGGGCGCACAGAACCGAAAGTTCTTTAATTCATCTATCAGCTCTTCAATCAGTTCGAGCTTTCTTTGCGCTGCAACCACCCTTCCTCCAGATACGCATGATAACCTCCTCCATCACGTCGAACCAATGTTCCTTAACGGGCTCCGAATGCGTCGCCACGCACTCCGACGCGGGTTTCAGCACTTCCGCTTCAAGCTGAACGGCGACCTTGTCAAAGCCCATCCCCGTTACCCTCAGCGCCTTCCATGCGCTCGATTCGCGGCATCTCGCCGGGCGGTCACGACGTGGCTTTAGAGGCCAAAGAGCGACTCCTTGGAAGCTGTGCCAATGTCTTCATGGAGTCTATCCTTTAGTAGCCATGAAGAAACTCATCTTTGATACAAGCGCCATAAACGCCTTGGCGAAAGATCCCGACTGCCACGCCATCACCTGCAGCCTGCGCGTGGCTTACCACATCGGGATTACGGAAACCGTGATCGCGGAGGTTGCCGCATATGCGGACCCTGATAAACGCAACCTGCTTCTCAATGTGATCGAGCGATTGCTGAAGTTTGGAATGTGCGTCAATCCTTACCAGTTCATTATCGAGCAACAGGCGAGGGCGTACCAACTTAACCCAACGAATTTTGACTGGCAGAAAGTGGGCGTTCGCTTCATCGAGGCCGAGCGTGAAGCGGTGGTGCGTGAAATCATTGCTTCGGTCAGTGACGAAACACGGGAGAGCCTTCGTCAGTGGAATAAGGACTATGGGGCGATATTTGCTGCTGCGAAGCCCGCCTTCCAGGCGCTGTTCAACAGCGGCAACGGAGTTCGTCCATCTCTTCAAGATGTAGCGGCGACGCTTTTGGGCACCGGCGGCGCGCATCTTGCCATCGGAGCCAGCTTGATGGAGCGGGCAACGGGAACGCGCCCATCGGAACCAGAGGCAAGAGACTTTATGGAGCGGTGCCCACCGTTCAAATCACTGTTGGCGGCTCTTTGCTTCAGCCAATATGACCGCTGCATCAGAGCTGAACGCGCGCCTTCACTGGGAAAGGCTGGAAGGGTCGATATGTTCTCTGCAGTTTATTTGGCCTACTGCCGCGTTTTTGTAACGGAGGATAAGGGGCAGTGGAAGGCGCTGACGGCGGTTGCGGAACTTACGGGACGCGAGATGCAGATACAAGAGTACAAGGACTTTAAGGCTAACCTGATTGGATTGAACATCCACCCTCCATAGATTGGCGGCTTTTGCGCGGTCAGGCCGATTCCGTCTGTATCGGGATCGGAGGCCGGGCCTGCTCGCTCCCGTCCGGCGCACGACTGAAGTTGATGCCGTCATCAGCTAACTTCTCCTGCTTAACGGGAGGTACGGTCTGGATGGCTGCAGGGTCAACATCCACCCCGTCCGGCTCCGTCAAGATCACTGCCCGTATAATTGCCGTCAGATGATTTATGATCCAGAGGTGGTTCGAGCCGTCTTATTGCACCTTCCAGCGATTCCAGCCGCCCCTGGAGCCCGCGAATATAAAAAGGTTCTACCCGTGCTCAATCGAAGGGCGAACCTTGGAGGAGCTGTCGGAGCATGTACGACTAATGGCAGAGGATGGACTGATCGAGGTCCATAAGGGGGGAACGGCTCGGGGCTGGGAATGGCACCCGACGCGCGTAACTCTAGCGGGCCATCGATACTTGGCTGCGATTAAAGACGATACTTTTTACGCCACGATTAAGGAGATGGCGGAGAAAACTTTCGGCACTATCTCGGTCGAAACCATCAAGGCAGCGATACCTATGGTCTTCAGTGCCATCGCGAAGCACGCGTCCGACGCGTCGTCGTAACCAGGCGGAAGAGCCCTGTCAGCACCGGGCGGGATACCTTTTGGAAATGCTCGCGCTGAAGATCGCAGCCTTTGGTGTGCCCTGATCTCACTGTGCGGAGGCACCGGGGTCGCCACTGTTGCTCTCGGGGCTTTAGCTCGTCGGCGACCGGGCCGTGACGGCGCTCTGACGCCGCTGTGGCGCGGCGTTTCTCCGGTTAGGGTCCGGCGTGCGGGCAGTGCGTAAATGCGTTAACGACGTACATTGTCGGTTCAGCCGTCGGCAGCAGCGATGCCCGGTTCTACTCGCGGGGTTTCAAGAACTTACTGGCTGCGTCATGTGTGTCGTAGACTTCTCCATCGATCAGCATCAGCCCCGTGTACGATCCTCCCGCCCTCGCCATTTGCCAGGCGATGGCATGGCCTTCCCGCGCCAGCTTCGCCCACTTCGAGGCTTTGGCAGGGTTCTGCTGGGAGTCAAGCTTTCTTTCGCCGTGGCTGTTAGTCGTCTGAGCCTAATGACACACAGGTGGGTGCTTCGCCTCAGTCATGCTGAACGCGCGCTTTGTTTTCAACATGCCGATGTGACGCTTCCGATGCATTTTCAAACAGCTAAGGAGAACCAAAATGAACACGATCCGTAAATCCCCCGCCCTCGCTGCTCTCTTCATTGCGACCGCACTTGCCGGGCTCGATGTGGCGGCACAGGCAAATGTGCCGCTGACGAAGCAGGAAGTGAAGAGTCTCATTTCCAGCGCACAGACGCGATAGGATCACAGCCGACTCGCAGCCTATTTCAGCGCGAGTGCGGCGAAACTGGAGGCTCAAGCTGCGGATCACGAAGAACTTGCCGCAGAGTATGCAAAGTAGCCTACTGTTCACGAAGCAAAACACCCCATGTCGGGTGAAACCGCAGCCCACTGTAAGTTATTCGCCGAAGCCGCTAAGAAGGCAGCGCTCCAGGAGCGAGCCGTTGCAGCCGGTCATGAGGCTATGGCGAAAGCCGCTGTCAAATAGCTTTGAGTGCCGAACGGGCGGTAGTCCGCGCGCAAAGAAGCGGCTGCCGCCTTGGTGAGTACCTCAGCCGCCGAGGTCAAGCCGCAGGTTTAGGTTCCCTGAACCACGCCAATGAAGCACTCCGCAGGCCTGAGCCGGATGCGGGCACGCAGCATTGAGCAACGCAAAACGCCCGGCGCGCGCTGTCTCTGCAGCCTTTCTAGCCATCGCCAGTTTCGATGGCGTGAGTCTCTTCCTGGAACGCAAATCGGTGCGTCCGGCAGTCGTGCGGTATTCGAACGGAGAACCACGAGGTTCAGCAGCCCCCTCCCGGCCCGCTCGCAACTTTTGGCCGATCTCCGGCGGTGCGCCGGGCTCGGCGTAGTTGGACGCTGCGGACGCTGTTCTGCAACGCTTGTCGGTCACGCTCGAAGGGGGTGCTCCTGCTATTTGTGCAAAGACTTCGGCACCATTGCGGCGATGCGGGTTAATGCGTCGGGCAAAGACTACTTTCCCGATCAACCTTGACCTCGCCGATTTAGCGTCCACTGCGTCCGCACGGGAGTTTCACGGCATCGCACTTCACCTTCGGCAAAACCCCGCCCCGGCTCGCGCCCGCCTGCGCATTTGTTAAGGTGGGGAGACGATGAGGCGTGGGCTGAGGATCGTGGTGGCACTTGCGGCGGTATTGCTGCTGGTGCATCCTCTCGACTGCTTTGCGGCTCGCAAGACCGACCAGAAGGCGCGGGATTGCTGTAAAAAGGGCCATTGTAAGCCTTCAAATTCTGATGACTGCTGCAAGGCTACAGTCCAGGATGGCGACCAGATCCTGGCGTCTAAGGCTACGGATCACTCGGCGCACGTTCTGGATTTCCTTGTCGCGGAGATTCGGTGGCGTGACGCGCAACCCAGGGGAGTGGTCTCCTTGTTTGTACGCGTCACGGCTTTTCCCGGATCGCCTCCGGGTTCGCGATCTAATCTTCCTCTTCTGATTTAGTCCTCCTCCACCTTTTCGGTCCCGCTCCCGTACGCGCACGGCTCAATAGCTGTGTGTCGCGCTGGCGACGGGTTCCTGCGCGGAAAGTCCCCGTTCCACCTACAGTTTTGAAGTTCTTCAGGAGGTCGTATGGCTTCGACTCTATGGAGGCGTGCGCTGTGTGTTTTGGCGCTTAGTCTTCATGCAGAAGATAGAACATTTGGCCCGCAGGATTTAGTGCGGGCTTTGATGCAGAGTAACCCGGAGATTCAGGCCGCGCGATACCGCTTCGATGCCGCAACGAAGAAGCCTTCGCAGGCGGGAACTTTGCCGGAACCGAGCGTTAGTTACACCAATCTGGGTGTTGGGCATCCTCTCTCGCGGCTGAATGGGAGCGAGTTTGCTTACCAGGGATTTAGCGTTTCGCAAGAGTTTCCGTTTCCTGGGAAGCTGGGGCTGGCCGCTGAACAGGGAAAGCGCGAAGCCGAGGGCGAGCGGGAGAACTATAGGGCGGTGGTGCTGGACGTGACCGCCCGCCTGAAGCTCGGCTGGTTCGAATGGCTGATGGTGCAGAAGACAACCGAACTCGTCCAAAGAAATATCGACCTACTCAGCCGGTTTGAAGAGATCGCGCGCAACCGCTACACCGTTGGTAAGGGACAACAGCAGGACATACTCAAGGCCCAGTTTGAGGTTTCCAGCTTACAGCGCGAGATGCTGCTGCTGGAGGAACGAGACCAGAGGGCCCAGGCGGAGATCGCCTCACTGCTCGGCTTGCCGGGTATCCGACTGCACGCTCCGAAGTCCGTCGAGCCGACTCCGTTTCAGATGTCTCTGGATGAGTTGGTCAAGGAAGCCAACCAATCGCCACGGGTGCGAGCGGAACAAAGCATGGTGGATGTCCGTGCGGTTGGGATCGACCGGAGCCGGAAAGATTTTCGGCCAGATTTCGGCGTCACTTTGCAGTGGCAGCACACTGGCGGCAACTTCCCCGATTACTACATGGCTACGGTCGAGGTGAAAGTTCCCGTCTACTACGCCCGGAAGCAACGCTATGCGTTGGAGGAAGCGTATTCGCGGCTGAATGAGGCGAAGCAGAACTATCGGGCGGAACGACATCG
Source organism: Bryobacterales bacterium (assembly GCA_025462945.1). Lineage (GTDB taxonomy): Bacteria > Acidobacteriota > Terriglobia > Bryobacterales > Bryobacteraceae > BOG-234. The sequence continues at coordinate 5,606 of JAOAPO010000226.1, read as the reverse complement.
CGCTAGCTTTCGGGTCAGAGATCAGTATCTGGCGATTCAGAGCAGTGAAAAGATGCTTGGCCTTTACAAATCCACACTCAGGCCGCAGGCGCAACTGACGCTGGATGCAGCGGTTATTGCCTATGAGGCGGGGAGCATAGACTTTCTGAGCCTGGTCACGAACCTGACGACTTTGATCGGCCTGGAACGGCAGTATTCGGACGAGGTCTTCCGACACGAAGAGGCGATTGTGAGGCTGGAGTCTGTGGTGGCAAGAGAGTTCGTTCCTTTCAGCGAGGCGCGGCAATGAAAGCTAAATGGCTACTGATTACCTTGCTGGTTGTGGCCGTGGCGGCTGCATCGTGGTTTGCCCTGATGATGCGACCTGCGCCCGTCGCGAAGGCCGTCGCGGTGGAGAAGACGAGGGATGTCTACTACTGCCCCATGCACCAGACCTATCATTCCGACAAACCAGGGCTCTGTCCGATCTGCAGTATGAAGCTGGTGAAGCTGGAGACCACACCTGCCGTTGCGCAACAACAGGAACCGGGGATCTTCGTTGCTCCTGAGAAACAGCAGCTAATCGGGATGCGGTCGGTTCAGGCTGAACTGGGGGAGCTGACAAGAGAGATACAGATCGTGGGCAAGGTGAGTCCCGACGAGACCCATCTCACGCACATTCACAGCAAGGTTTCCGGTTACATCGAAGAAGTCTTCGCAGACTCAATCGGGAAGGCCGTGCGAGCAGGAGACCCCTTGTTCACGATCTACAGCCCCGACCTGCTGGCAACGCAGCAGGACTTTCTGCTGGCGCTGAAGAGCCGCTATCTATTGAAAGGCAGCAGCGTAGCTTCAGCGTCGCAGGGCTCAGAGAATCTGATCGACGCCGTGCGGGAGCGACTCAGGTTGTGGGATGTGACAGAGCAGGATATCCGCAGCCTGGAAACAGAGGGAAAGGCCAAGCGCGCGATTACGGTCTACTCTCCGGTATCCGGCGTAGTGATGGAACGTGCGGCCTACCACCACGGGACGTTCGTCGATTCCTCGAAGGATCTGTTTACGATTGTGGATCTGTCACAAGTCTGGATCATCGGCGAGGTATATGAAACGGATCTTCCGTTCGTCCGGGTGGGGCAGGTGGCTGAGGTTAAGCTGCCCTACTCGGCGGGGAGCCGTATGCGAGGCGGCATCGATTTTATCTATCCGTTTCTCGATCCGAAGACAGGCACGGTACAGGTGCGCATGACGTTCGCAAACCCCGGTCAGCAACTCAAGCCCGAGATGTTCGCAAACATCACAGTGGCCGTATCGGGGGGCCGGCAGGTCACGATTCCGCAGGATGCCGTTATGGACACCGGCACCGAGCAGTATGTGTTCATCGACAAAGGCAATGGTTACGTTCAGCCAAGGCAGGTCAAAGTAAGTGCGGGATCGGGTGAACGGGTCGGGATCTCGCAGGGTCTTGAGGCGGGCGAACGCGTGGTGACCGGGGCGAACTTCATCGTGGACGCTGAGAGCCGTCTAAAGGGTGCCATTGCAGGCATGGGCGCTCCGGCTACGCAGGAGAAGAAATGATCAACCGTATCATCGATTTTTCTGCAAAGAATCGCGTGCTGGTCGTGCTGCTGACGCTCTGCCTGACTTCGTACGGGCTCTGGTCGATTCGTCAGATTCCACTGGATGCGATCCCCGACCTTAGCGACCCACAGGTGATTATCTACACGGAATGGCCGGGGCGCAGTCCTGATCTGATGGAGGCTCAGGTCACTTATCCAATTGTCTCCGCGATGCTGGCAGCACCGCACGTACGTGTCGTGCGTGGTAGTTCAGACTACGGCTTTTCATATGTCTACGTGATCTTCGATGAGGGCACCGATATCTACTGGGGCCGCACACGCGTGCTCGAGTACATGAGCAAGATCGCCGGGCAACTTCCTGAGGGCATTGCACCTCGGCTCGGGCCGGATGCGACTGGTGTGGGCTGGGCGTTCCAATACGCGCTCGTGGATAAGACGGGGCAGAACAACCTTCAACAGATGCGCTCATTCAACGACTGGTATCTGCGGTACTGGCTGTCGAGCGTGCCAGGTGTGGCGGAGGTGGCGACCGTGGGCGGCTTCGTGAAGCAGTATCAGGTCAATGTAGACCCTGCTCGGATGCTGGCTTACAAGATTCCGCTCGGGCAGGTGATCGATGCGGTTCGCGGCGGGAACAGCGAAGTCGGCGCGCGGAGCATCGAGATGACGGGCAAGGAATATATGGTGCGCGGGCGTGGCTACATCCAGTCGCTGGACGACATTCGTGATCTGGCCGTGGCGAATGGAAACGGTGGCACTCCGATTCGGGTTCGTGATGTGGCCAGGGTCGAGACAGGCCCGGAAATGCGCCGTGGCGTGGCGGAACTGAACGGTGAAGGCGAGGTAACGGGAGGCACCGTGATTGTCCGCTATGGACAGAATGTTCGCGATGTAATTGAGCAGGTGAAGCTGAAACTCGCCGGATTGAAGTCCAGCCTGCCTCCCGGAGTGGAAGTGGTGACGACTTACGACCGTTCGGAGCTGATTGACCGTTCGATCGAGACTTTGCGGCATACCCTTACCGAGGAACTGCTGATTGTCAGTGCGGTGATCCTGATCTTCCTCTGGCATATCCCGAGCGCCATTATTCCGATTGTCACGATCCCGATTGCGGTGATCCTTGCGTTCATTCCGATGCAGGCAACGGGTGTCACCGCGAATATCATGTCGCTCGGCGGTATAGCCATTGCGATTGGTGCCATGGTGGATGCCTCGATTGTGGTTGTGGAGCAGACGCACAAGAAGCTGGAGCACTGGGAGAAGGACGGACGGCCTGGCTCGGCCACGCAAGTGATCATCGCCGCCGTCAAAGAGGTGGGCGGGCCGAGCTTCTTTTCGCTGCTGGTGATTGCTGTTTCTTTCATGCCGATCTTCGCGCTGCAATACCAGGAAGGGCGGTTGTTCAGGCCCCTGGCGTTCACAAAGAACTTTTCGATGATGATTGCGGCAGTGCTTGCGATCACGCTCGATCCGGCGATACGGTTGCTGTTGATGAAGACCCGCGAGTTTCGGTTTCGTCCGCGATGGGTGTCACGCGTGGCGAATGCCGTGCTGGTGGGGAAGTATCACAGCGAAGAGAAGCATCCGTTCAGCCGACCGTTGATGCGGCTCTATCATCCCGTGGTTCGCGCAGTACTGAAGCTTCGATGGCTGGTGATACTGGCCGCGCTGGCCGTTGTGTTGGCGACAATTCCTGTTTACCAACGGCTGGGCTCGGAGTTCATGCCTCCCCTTAACGAAGGCTCGATCCTCTATATGCCAATCACCTTGCCTGGCATCGGAATCACGGAGGCAACGAGATACCTGCAAATACAGGACAAGCTGCTGCGGCAGTTTCCTGAGGTTCGGAGCGTTTACGGGAAGATCGGCAAGGCTGATACTGCTACCGACCCTGCACCCCTGAGCATGGTGGAGACGACGGTCATGGTCAGGCCTGAGGCGGCATGGCGCAAAGAACATCATCAGCGCTGGTATTCCGGCTGGGCACCAGGATGGGCAAGACCGCAGCTTTTACGGTTCTGGCCGGAGGAGCAACCGATCCGTTGGGAGGCGCTTATCGAGTTAATGGATAAGGCGGTCCAGATTCCATCGTTCGCCAACGCGTGGTTGTTTCCCATCCGCACCCGAATCGACATGATTACGACTGGCATTCGGACCCCGGTCGGCGTCAAGGTGCTGGGGCCGAAGCTGGAGACTATCGAAGACATTGGCTTGCAGATCGAACATGCGTTACAGGATCTGCCGGGAACGCGCAGCGCTTTCTTCGAGCGTGTCACGGGTGGCTATTACATTGACTACCAGGTCAGACGGGCTGACGCTTCACGGTACGGCCTGAGCGTTGCACAAGTAAATCAGATTATTGAGGCGGCAGTTGGCGGACAGAATGTTGCGACGACGGTTGAGGGACGGGAGCGGTATTCCGTCAACGTTCGCTACGCACGCGGATTCCGTGACAATCTCTCGAAACTAAGTCGTGTGATGGTGCCAACTCCCGATGGTGCGCAGGTGCCCATATCGGAGCTAGCCGACCTGAAAGTGACGACGGGAGCGCCGATGATCAAGAACGAAGAAGGCTTTCTTGCTGGCTTCGTCTATGTGGATACCAAGGGGTTGGACCTGGGCGGCTACGTTGATGCTGCGCAGAAGACTGTCGCTCGGGCCGTCAAGTTGCCGCCCGGATACCAGCTCGTGTGGAGCGGTCAGTTTGAGTACATGCAGCGGGCCACTGAGCGACTGAAGATCGTCGTTCCGGTAACACTGCTCATCGTCATAGTTTTGCTCTACCTCAACACGGGATCGATGCCGAAGACTTTGATTATCCTGCTGGCAGTTCCCTTCTCGGCGGTCGGAGCCATCTGGCTGCTGTTTCTGCTTGGCTACAACATGAGCGTAGCGGTTTGGGTCGGATTGATAGCTCTCCTGGGGGTGGATGCGGAGACGGGTGTTTTCATGCTGCTCTATCTGGAGTTGGCTTATGAAGAGCGTAGGCTGGCGGGCCAAATGCGAACGATGGACGACTTGCGACTGGCTATCGAAGATGGCGCGGTGAAGCGGTTGCGGCCTAAGGTGATGACCGTGGCTGTGATGTTCCTGGGACTCGTGCCCATCATGTGGTCGCACGGCGCTGGGTCGGATGTAATGCGGCGGATTGCGGCCCCGATGGTGGGCGGGATTTTCACTTCGTTTCTGCTGGAACTCATGGTTTATCCGGCGGTGTACCGGATCTGGAAGGGCTACGAAGTTCGTGGGCTGATGCAGGAGATTGCATGAAGTTGCTCCTGGTGTTTTTGTTTATGGCGCGGCTGGTACCCGCTGTGCCCGCGAACGATGTGTTCGACTGGAACGTTACGCTCGTGAAGCCGCTCCGCGATCAGCATGGCCGTCTTCACGTTGACGCTGAGGGCATCGCGTTCCGTTCTGACGACGGCAAGACCCTGGTGAAAGTCGCCATGCAGGACCTGCGCCAGGCTGACGTGGCTGACAGTCGTAAGCTTCGTTTTGGGCTATACGAAGTAAGAAAATGGGCCCCGACGGAACGGACGGAATACACGTTTCGCGCGGAGCCGGATGCCCCGGTGGAGATCCTGGCGGCGTTTCTGTCCGGCAGGGTCCATCGTCCGGTAGTTGGCCAGTACCAGACAGGTACAACATTTCGCGTGGGGGCGTTCCATCGCCGGGCGCTGCGCGGGACTGACGGAACGCTGGAGATTGGGGAAATTGCTATACGTTACGTGAGTACGCAGATGGCCGATTCGCGGACGTGGTTGTATCGGGACATCGAGACAGTTGGGAAGCCTGATTCGTTTCGGCTCCGCTTAACGACAAATCGGGAAACTTATGTCCTTGAACTGAAGGATGATTTGCCGGACGAGGCGTTTCAATTAGCATGGGGCAGGGTCTACGACCGGCGCTGATAAAGCAGCGCGGAACCGTCAGCCTCGAAGCCGGACAGCTGCACGACACTCTTCTGCAAGGTTTCGAACATGGGCACCACCCCGAATCGTGACCGCCCGGCGAGAATCGATCAACGTACTTGGCGGAGAGGAGGAG
>JAOAPO010000215.1 GCA_025462945.1 Bryobacterales bacterium | reverse complement strand
CTGGGAGGAATCACCGTAGCCAATGCGCGACTTTGCGTGGAAGCGGGTGCGGCCGGGGTGGCTGGAATCAGCTTGTTTTCGGCTGCTTAGCGGGTATTCGCGAACCAGTACGGCACCCAGATGGCCGCGAGCAGAACGTCAAAGAGCAAGGCGCGGCGGTTGTGCGGTTCGCGGAAGGCTCGGTAGGCGGAGACGAGTCCGAAAGCGCTGAAGACGACGATTGTGGCCAGGAACCAGTAGTAGAACGGGACGAACGCCCGTGCGCCCATGTGGCCTCCGGATCTTCGGGCGAAGTACATCACCACGAGGGTCAGCCCCATCACCACCCGGAAAATCATCCTCGACATAAGTGAATCTTAGCCCAGGGCTTCGAATTTATCGATGGTGGCGCGAACCGCTTGACGCAGCGGGGTACGTGGCACGGCTCCGACCGTGTTGACGAGCGCTGCGTCGCTCATCCGGTAGGCCACGGGCACCGGATTGCCCGCCACCGTTATGAGGCCCTTCGCCTCGGGACGGATCTCTTCGAGCATGGCGACGAGGTCTTCCATCGAGATCACATCTCCTCGAAGATTGAACGCATGCGCGCCCGTGGCTTCGCTGAAGAGGCACTGGATGAAGATATCGGCGACGTCCTGGGTGTACTGCAGGTCCATGTGGCCGGAGAGGCGGATCTGAAAGGGCTGGCGACGGGCGACGGCGCGCATGGCGAGCGTCGGGTCGGCGGTGAGGCCGGCGTCACGTCCGGGGCCGAAGACGGTCCACGGGCGGAGACCGATGCTGGAGATCCCGTCGTTGGCGAAGTAGATTTTCGCGTTGCCTTCGTTCGCGGCCTTGTAAACACCGTAGTGGGTTCTGGGGCGGGTGGGCAAATCTTCGGTGAGTTCACCCTCGCCGTACTCGTCGGTGGGTCCCCAGACGGCGGAGGAACTGGCGTAGACGATGCGGCTGCCGATACCAGCTTCGCGGGCGGCTTCGAACACGTTGAGGGTGCCGACGACATTGATCAGCGCGCCTTCGACGGGGTTCTTCGCGCAGAACGGCATGAGGACGGCGGCGAGGTGGACGATGTGCGTGATCTGCTCGTCGGCGACCAGCTTCTTAACGACCGCCGTGTCCTGGATGTTGCCGACGCGCCGGTCTACCTTCGCGACAACGGCGGCGTCGGAAATCATTTCGAGCCTGGCCAGCGAATCGTTGACGTCGAAGGTGACAACGTCGTGTCCACCCTCGATCAATCGCTTCACAACCCATGATCCAATGCAGCCCTGTGCGCCTGTGACGAGTGTTTTCATATCAACAGGCGATAATACAGTACGTCCTCTTATGCTCTTCCGACTGGTGTTTTTGAGCGCAGGTATTTTCGGCCTGGCGCACGCGCAAACCGCCGACCTGATCGTGCGAAACGCCAGAATCTACACCGTGGATTCCAGAACTCCGACGGCCTCCGCCATTGCGGTTCGGGGCGGGAAGATCGCGGCAGTCGGCGATGACCTGAACGCTTTCGAAGGCGCGGCGACGAAGGTTATTGACGCGAAGGGCGCGACCATAATTCCGGGCCTGATCGACTCGCACGGGCATGTTACCGGCCTCGGCGCCTCTCTGGAGATGCTGGATCTGCGTGGCGCCACGTCCGAGGCAGAGATTGCCGGGAAGGTGAAGGCAGCAGCAGCGAAGGCGGCGCCGGGTGAGTGGATTCTCGGCCGTGGCTGGGATCAGAATCTATGGACTACGAAGCAGTTTCCGACGGCGGCTTCCATCACGGACGCAGCGCCGAAGAACCCGGTCGCGCTGACCCGGATCGACGGCCATGCTTCCTGGGTAAATCGCGCGGCCATCGATGCCGCTGATGTGAATGCGGGGACGAAGGATCCCGATGGCGGTCGCGTCATGCGGGATGGGGGTGGGCGCCCTGCGGGTGTTTTCATCGATACCGCGCAGGAGCTGGTGCGTCGTAAGGTCCCGCCGCCATCGCCCGAACAGGTGCTGCGGCAGATTTCTCGCGCGCTGGCCGAATGCGCGCGGCTCGGTCTGACGAGCGTTCACGATGCCGGGGTGACCGAGGCTGAGATCACGGCGTATCACGCGCTGCAGCAGCAGGGCAAGATGCCCGTTAAGGTGTATGCCATGCTGTCGAATTCGCCGGCGCTTGTTGATAAGTGGCTGGCGCGCGGTCCGGAACTGGGCGAGTTCTTCACGGTTCGGAGCATCAAGGTTTATGCGGATGGGGCCCTTGGGTCGCGGGGTGCCGCGCTGCTGGCTCCGTATGCGGACGAGAAGGGTTCCACGGGCCTGGTGATTACGGGGCAGGCGGCTATTCAGGCTGTCGCCGTGAAGGCTGCGGCCAGGGGCTTTCAGGTGAATACGCATGCGATCGGTGATCGGGGCAATCGTGAGACGCTCGACGCCTACGCTGCGGCGCTGAAAGGGCCCAACGACAAGCGCTTCCGCGTGGAACATGCGCAGATGATCGCGCCGGAGGACTTCGCGAAGTTCCAGAAATTTTCCATCATCGCCTCCATGCAGCCGACGCACGCCACCAGTGATATGGGATGGGCGGCGGACCGTCTGGGGCCGGAGCGCGTCAAGGGAGCGTATGCGTGGCAGACCCTGATGAAACTGGGAGTGCACCTCGCCAGCGGCTCCGACTTCCCAGTGGAACTGGCGAACCCGATTGATGGGTTTTACGCTGCCGTGACGAGGCAGGATAAACAGGGCAAGCCGGCGGGCGGCTGGTACCCGGAGCAGCGGCTGTCACGCGAAGAGGCGCTGCGGAGCTGGACTCTTGAGGGAGCTTATGCGGCGTTCGAAGAGAATAGTAAAGGGTCATTGGCGCCAGGCAAAGCTGCCGATTTCGTGATGCTCTCAAACGACATCATGACGGTACCTGAGGCTGAGATCCTGCGCACGAAAGTGACCATGACAGTGGTCGACGGAAAGATTGTGCACCAGGAATGATGGGAGTTGTTCGCCTGACGCTGGCCATATTTGCGGCGTGCAGCGCGATTGCCTCAGGGGCGCAGGATACGAAGGTCCTGCTCACGGCGGGGGACTACCGGTGGGTGCCGATCGAGGTCACCGACACTCCTGTTCGCGCTGACGTTTCGTACCAGGTAGAGAGTGGCGAGGGGAGCGTTCACGTGGAGATTGTCCCGGAGGATGCGTTTCGACCGATGCAGCGCGGTCAAAGCCACGAGGCAGTAGCGGCAACGGCTTCGGGGTTGTCCGGTGGTCTGGGGCAGATCCTAAACAGCCCGGGACTTTACCGCGTCGTAATCGCAAACAGAAAGGGGGCGAGGCCTGCGCTGGTGACCTGGCGAATTACCACCGAGTCGGTCACCGCTACAGAACTCACCCCGCGAAGGCGTTTGGTCACCATTGTGGTGAGTTTCGCCCTGTTCTTTGTGCTTAGCGGCTTTTCAGGCTGGAGACTCCGAAAAGCCGCCAATCGGTAGAGCTATTGCGGTCCGCCGGGTCCGCGACGCTGCCTGCCACCGAGAGCTGCCGCGCCTCCCGGTCCGAAGCCCGGTCCGCCCCGCCCCTGCTTCACGGTGTAGCCAGCCGGAACTACGAACAGAGAGCCGTTCGGTTCAGCCTGCACGATGTTGGTCAGGTCCATCACTGTGGTGCCGAAGCGGGGATCGCTGCTGCGGATCTGCACGGGGACTTTCAGGTCATTCGAGACCCAGGTCTGTCGCGAGATCTGGATGGGCTTGTCGTTGCCAATCTGGCCGGCCGCGATCGTCTGCACCACCAGCGTTCCGCTTGCGAGTACACCGTTCACCACCTGCGGAGGCTGCGTCGTGGTGGTCACCGTCGGCGCGTTCGGGCGCGTTGTGCCGCCACCGAACGGTCCCCGTGGTGCAGCTCCGGCAGTCGGAATCCGTAAAGGTGCCTGGAAGGCCGTCATGGTTGACGAATCGAGCACGTAGCGGGACTGACCCGGGTAGTCGAGGATCGTGACGATGGTGTGAGGCTGCGCGGCTGAACCGGGTGGAGGTGTCACGGTTTGCTCAGTCCGGAGGCGGCCCTGGCCATCTCTCGTGATGCTGGTCTGATACTTCCGCGTTATGGTGTTGCCATCGGTGAGCGCTTCCTGCGTCTGCACCACTTCCACGGCGGAGAAAGGCGCGCCGGTGACGTAGGCGTTGGAGCCGCCGAAGATACCCATGCCGCGACCGCCACCGCCGCCCCTGCCAAAACCTCCGGGCCCCTGCGCAAACAGCGCGACGGCTGAGAGAGACATCCCAATCACGAATCGTCTTTTCATAGAGTTAAGCCTCAATATCCACCCTGACTAACAGATTCTTCTGAAACACGGACTGCTCTCGGGAAGCCATCGGCTCCGACGAGCAAATCTGCCGGCATGTCGGCCGAGAGCGTTGGGTCCACATTCACGCCCATGCTGGCGAGCGCGGCCGGCTGCAGCTGCGTATGGACCATGTGGACCAGTTCACCCGGCGCGAGCGGCGGCACGAAAGGCACTGCAATGAAGCCAGCCTCCTGCATCTCCACCTGCGCTTCGGACAGCTCGGCGACTGCCGCCGGGTCCGGTTCCTGATGACGCCACGTCACACCTGCGGCAACGGCAAAGAGCAGGACAGCAGCTGCGGCCAATCTGAACCAGGGGCGGAGCTTCGGTTTCGGATGCTGCGCGTCGAACCGTTTCAGGATCTCGTTTCGACGAATGTACGCCGAACGTCTGCCCCCCAGTTCCGACCGCAAGGCACACAACTGACTGCTGAGAGCGAGTTCGCCCTCCCAGCGCGACGCACAGCGCTCGCAGGCGCTCAAATGTGCCCGAGCAGAGCCAGACGGCTGGCTTCCCTCCCTCGCGCACTCCACGAGGTTGTCGACAATGGCTTCGCACTCAGACTGCCTCAAAATCCACCCCCAGCCGTCACCGGCCGATATCTTTTCAGCTTCGTCGCCAGCAGAGCACGCGCACGGTGCAGGCGTGAGCGAATGGTGCCGACCGGGCACCCGATCAGCCTCGCAGCTTCGTCGTAATTACGCTCTTCGATGTCGCACAGCACGACCACTTCCCTGTAGTTGCCGGGCAGTTCCCGCACGGCCTCACGAAGCGCAATCAGGCTCTCATCGGCGATCATTCCACCGACGATGTCGTCTTCAACTGCCTGGTCGACAGCTTCTTCAACTGAACCTCGGCGGCGAAAAACCCGGACCAGATTACGGGCGACTCCGTAGAGCCAGGCTTCCACAGGTCCCCTTGTTTCGTCGTACCTGTCGCCCGCCGACATGAGCTGTACGAAGACTTCCTGCGCAATTTCCTCGGCAGCGTGAACGCTGCCGGTCATATGCAGCGCGTAACGGTAAAGCGACGGTTCCCGCCGGTCGTACAACACGGCAAGGGCATCCCGGTCACCTTGCTTCATTCGCCGGTAAAGCGCCTCGTCAGTCGGCTGCATTTTCGTGTTCATACTGTATTGCAATGACTTACGGGAAAGTTCCACACCCCGTTGCGGCAATTGCTACAGCTGAGGACGGGGCAGCTTGACAGGTACCCAGGGGAGAGTCCCCTTGCGGCGCATTTTGCGCGCGAAAACCTTGTCGCCGGCGGTGGCATAGAGGGTTTGCAGACCTTCGCCGCCGAAGACAACCGCGGAGATGGCGCCGGGCTGCGGTTTGCGGACGATGCCGACCACGCGGCCGGGCTGGTCGCAGATCTGGATGCCGAGTTTGGTGGCCACGAAGAGCTGGCCGGTATCGTCGAGGGTCATTCCTGCTGCCTGCGTCACCTGCGTGTCGTCGGGCGATTCCAGATGGTGGAATGCCATCGGGTAGCGGAGGCCGCCGTCCGGACCGATCTGCATGGACCAGACCCAGCGGGAGTCGCGGTCGGTGACGTCCACCAGATGTTCGTCGGGCGAGAGGCGGAGACCTGCGGGATTGAGAGTGTTGCTCTCCGCCGTGTTCTGGAAGACGATCCGCTTTTTCTTGTCCTTATCGAGAAGCCGGATGCGCTTCGCGGCCGGATCGGTGAAGTAGACGAGTCCCTTGCTGGTCACGGCAAGGTGGTGCGCTTCGACGCTGGTTGCGACTGGCTGTTCTACACCGTCGGTACCGTACGAGACGATGCGCTTCCTGGAAGGCTGGGCGGCGAAGAGGCGACCGTCGGGGCCGAACATGAGGTCAGTGGAGAGCGCGTTTTCGCGGAACACGACGGGTCGGCCATCGGCCAGCTTGTAGATGCGACCAGATTTGGTGTCGCAAAAGTAAAGGATGCCGTTTTTGTCGACGGCGGCGGCTTCGGCGGATCCATAGCCCTGACCGACGACTTGCCAGTCGCTCTCGGGGTCGAGGTAGTCGGTGATGTAATGCCGGGTGCCGGGCCCGCCCTTCGAAGCCGTGATGGGCTTTGGATATTCGCGCCAGAGCCAGCGCAGAGCTTCAGGAAGGATGGCACCGCCGTGGCGACCGCTGTGGCCTTCGGTGCCGATGACGAATTTGGCGTCGTACCCGGAGTATTCGAGAGACGAGAAGACCTGCTGGTTGGCGAGGAACCAGGAGCCGGAGTAGATGCTTTGGTCGTTGCTGCCGTCCTGCATGAAGATGCGGAGGGGCTTGGGCTCGACCTTGCGGATGAGATCGGCGAGACCGTCGCCACCGCGCAGGTTGGTGAAACTTCCGATGTAGCTGATGACGCGGTGGAAGGAGTCCGGCCGCTCCCAGGCGACGTTGAAGGCTGCGATCCCGCCGGAGCTGCCGCCGATCAGACCGCGGTCGTCAGGGTTGGTGGAGATGCGAACGTTGGCGCGTTTCTCGGCTTCGGGAATCAGTTCTTCGATGACGAAGCGGGCGTAGGTGTCGCCGAGACCGTCGTATTCGAGGCTGCGGTGGTAACGGGCCATTTGGTCCGGGGTGACGCCTGGCGTGACGCCTGGGTCGACGAAGATGCCGACCGTCACGGGCATGGAGCCATCCGCGATGAGGTTGTCCATCACGATGGTGGCGCGGCTGCCGCCGGTTTCGTTCACGTAGCCGGCACCGTCCTGATAGACCATGACGCAGGCCGGTTTGGAGGCGTCGTATTGGGCCGGAACATAGACGGAGACGGCTCGGGTGGTGCCCGGGAGGATGCGGCTGGTGTCCCAGGTGAACTTGACGACCTTGCCTTTGGGGACGCCGGGCCTCGGCTGGGAGTCGGGTCCGAGCACGTAGGCGGGGTTCTGGGGGATGGTCTGGCCGAACGCCGCAACAGCGCTGCAGAGGCAGAAAACGGTCTGGAAGAATCTCATTTTTGCGATCAAGGGTGAGTGTATCGCAGAGAGCAAAACTGTGTTAATTTGATGTTGAGGAGGCCAGCGGAGCTACACGCCAGCCTCCTTCGGCTAGAGATCAGAACGTAAAGTCAATTTTGATCCCGATCCGTTTCAGCTTCTTAACAAAGCTGAGTAACAACATCAGAAGAACCATAGGCAGTTCCTCCTTTCTACTCCGGTAGATTTGCAGACCCCGCCCCGATTTGGCGGGGTTTTGCATTGTGGAGTCCGGAAGCTCCTGCAAACTTAGCCTCTGCAAACCGCTTGAGTAGAAACCTCGATGCTACCGGTCTGTGCACGGCCTTGTCTATACCCCTGAGCTTTGCCGAAGGTAGTATTACCTTCTATTGAAAGGCCGATAGATAGAATGGATGAAATGCCAGAGACGCCCCAGCCCAGCTTTGAAACTTCGCTCGATGACCTGGAGAAGGTCGTGAAGGAGCTGGAGTCCGGCGACCTTTCGCTCGAGCGGTCTCTCGACCTGTTTTCCCGCGGGATGGCGCTCAGCGATACCTGCCGCAAGCAACTGGAAGAAGCCGAAACGCGCGTGGAGGTGCTCATCCGCAAAGACGGAGCACTACAGCCCGAGCCGTTCCGACCCGAGAAATGAGTCCGCTCTCAGAACATTTGCAGGCGCGTCAGGCTCAGGTCGATGCGGCGCTGGACCGGCTGACGCCGCCGGAGTCCACAGTACCGGCGACGATCCACAAAGCTATGCGGTACAGCCTGTTCGCGGGCGGCAAGCGCATTCGTCCGGTGCTTTGCCTTGATGCCGCAGCCGCCGTTTCCGAGATGGCCACGGGCGCACTGGAAGCGGCGTGTTCGCTGGAGATGATCCATACTTACTCGCTGATCCACGACGATCTGCCGGCGCTCGATAACGATGACTACCGGCGCGGAAAGCCGACGAACCATAAAGTCTTCGGCGAAGCCATGGCGATTCTGGCGGGCGATTCGCTGCTGACTCTGGCGTTCCGGAATCTGGCTCGAATTGCGGGCTTGGATGCGGAACGCAAGGTTGCGCTGATCGAGGAGCTCTCGACGGCGTCGGGTACCGACGACGGCATGATCGGCGGACAAGTGATCGATATTGAGAGCGAACGATTGCCCCCCACAGCCGAGTTGCTGGCTCAAATTCACCGAGCGAAGACGGGTGCTCTGCTGCGTGCGAGCGTTCGGATGGGCGCGATCTGCGGCGGTGCAGACGCAGGAAAATTCGAAGCCATTTCGCAGTATGGGGAACACGTCGGCCTTGCGTTTCAGATAGTTGACGATATTCTGGACGTCGAAGAATCGTCGGAGGCGCTGGGTAAGACAGCTGGCAAAGACGCCGCGCAGGGCAAGATCACGTTTCCGGCCGTTTACGGTCTTGAGGTCTCGCGGACCATGGCGGCCGACGAATGCGCGAAGGCTCATGCCGCACTGGCGCTTTTCGGCGACCGCGCGCTCCGGTTGCACCAGATTGCCGATTTGATCGTCCATCGCAAGTCCTGATGCCGCGCGAACGCCTTGATCGCTGGATGGTGGAACACTCGCTGGCGGAGACGCGCGAGAGGGCGCAGGCGCTGATCATGGCGGGTTCGGTGATGGTCAACGGCCAGAAGGCGCAGAAGCCGGGTCAGTTGCTGCCAGATAACCCGAGAGTTGAGGTGACGGAGCGGCTTCGTTTTGTCAGCCGGGGCGGACTCAAGATGGAGGGCGCGCTGCAGCACTGGAACCTCTCTGTGGAGGGGCTGGTTTGCGGTGATTTCGGCAGTTCCACGGGCGGCTTCACCGATTGCCTGCTCCAGGCGGGCGCGGCAAAGGTTTACGCGATCGATACCGGAACCGGGCAACTCGACTGGCGGCTGCGTACCGATCCCAGAGTAGTAGTCCGCGAAGGGGTGAACGCTCGACACCTGCCGCCGGGGGACCTGGGTGAGCCGCTGGATTTTGCGGTCTGCGACGTCAGCTTCATTTCGGCAACTATGATTGTGCCGGTGATGGCAGCCGCTTTGAAGCCTGACGCGCAACTGATCGTCCTCGTGAAGCCCCAGTTCGAGGTTGGCAAGGGTAAGGTTGGTAAGGGCGGCATCGTACGCGACCCCGCGTTACACACCGAGTCGTGTGACAAGGTTCGGGCCTGCGTTGACGCGCTGGGGTTCGTTACCGATATTATTGAGAGCCCCATTACGGGCGCGGAAGGAAACAAGGAGTTTCTCCTCTATGGCCGTCGCTTCGCCACAAACAGCCCGACCTGAACTGATATTGACTGCACAGGTGCGGCGCGTTGGCATCTTCTCGAAGCCGAATGCGGCGCGCGCCGTGAAGCTGGTGCCGGAACTCCTCCAATGGCTGTCGAACAGGGGCATTGAAGCCCGCTTCGATTCTGAAACCGCGCGTTACGCCGGGATGCTGATGGGTTTGGATCGCCAGCACGTGCCCGATGGCTGCGATCTTGCGATTGTTCTGGGGGGCGACGGTACGCTGCTGTCAGCGGCGCGCGCGATTGGCAACCGGGCAATCCCGCTGCTTGCGGTGAATCTGGGCGGACTGGGTTTTCTGACTGCGATTACGGTCGAGACCTTCTTCGATGAACTGGAACGCGCACTCACAGGTTCAGCGGGTATCACTCGCCGAAAGATGCTGGGGGTGAATCTGGTGCGCGACGGCGTCAAGGTAGCCGAATATCAGGCGCTGAACGACGTTGTTATTGCGAAATCGAATATCGCCCGTATCGTCGACCTGGAAATGTGGACCGGGGATACGTTCATTTCCGCGTACAAGGCCGACGGGCTGATCATCTCCACGCCCACCGGTTCGACCGCATACTCACTGTCAGCAGGCGGACCGATCGTCTTCCCCACCGTGAATGCCCTGTGCCTCACCCCGATTTGCCCGCATACCCTGACCAACCGCCCGCTGATCGTCCCCGCCGACATGGGGATTCGAGTCATTAACAAGGCGGCTGAAGAGGAAGCGTATCTGACGGTTGACGGGCAGGTCGGCAGCCCGCTCGAGGCAGGTGACACGGTGGAGTGCAGCACGGCTAATTATGACGTCCTGCTGATCACTCCGCCGCACATGACCTTCTTCGACGTTTTGCGTCAGAAGCTTAAGTGGGGCGAGCGGTGAGCGCGAATTTGGCTGAACGCCGCGCGTGATACCCTCGTATTTACAACAGAATGGCAGCTCAAACACAGACCGCAACCGGCGCCCAGGATTCGCCCCCCATCACAGCCTGGCTCCTGCCCGTAGCCGCCGCATGGCTCATTCCGGGTGCGGGACACTTCATGCTCAAGAAGCAGGGACGCGGGATTCTCATCTTCTTCTCGGTCGCGCTGATGTTCCTTTTCGGACTTTTCATGCGCGGCACCATGTTTACGCCGGAGAAGGGCGCGGACTATCTCACAACGCTGATCAACTACGGCGGCTTCGCCTGCGATATGGCCAGTGGCTCGCTTTACATGCTGGCTGCTATGTTCGGGTATGCCGAACCGGATGCTGCGGGCGCGGTTCACGACTACGGGACTAAGTTCCTTGTTTCCGCAGGTTTGCTGAACATTCTGGCGATGGTAGATACGTGGGAAATCGCCACCGGGCAGAAGGACTAACTCAGATGCCCAAGATCAACTTATCTCACTTCGAAGCAGCGTTCCTGTTTTCGGTGTTGGCCTCGGTCGTGATGGGAATCACCACGAAGAAGACGCAAAAGGAACGCGTGAACTACGGTCTCTACTGCTTCGGCTGCTTTATCGTTGCCTTGTTTGGTATCGGTTGGGTGATGCGGCTCGGCCACGGCTAAGAGCCGAAGCCCCGAAGGTTACTTCGAGGCTTCAACGGAGTCGGCGACGAACTTCTCGATTTTACTGATCTGCTCCTGCACCACAACCTTATCCGGCGCATTCGGCGCGAACTTCAGATAGGACTTGAATTGCTCTGCGGCAGCAGGGTACTCGTGCTTTTCGATCAGGATCAACCCTAACAGATAGTCCGACCGCGGGTTGGCGTGCTTCGGGTCGAGCTTGATCGCTTCGCGGGCTGCTTTCTCGGCTTCGTCGTACTTCTTCATGTTGAAGTTTGCCGCTGCGCTGGCGTACCAGGCGCTCGGGTAGTCGATGGGGTCGAGCTTCAATCCGCGCTCCAGGTACGGCGCGGCTTCTTCCCACTTGTTCTCGCGGGCAGCCATCATACCGAGTTCGATGTGTGGTGCGACGAGCTTGGAGTCCGCCTCGATGGCTTTGAGCATCGCTTCGCGGCCGCCGTCGGCGTTTTTCTGCGCGACACGGATCTTACCGATGTTCACCCAGGCGTCGGCATACTTCGGGTAAGAGGTGACCGCCTTTTCGAATTCCTTCATCGCATCGTCAGGCTTGTTCTTCAGCATGAACTGCAGGCCCTTTTCGTAGGACTTCTTTGCGTCCTTCGGTGCCATGAACGATGTCGCGCTGATGGAGAGGCCTTCCACGTTACCCATGCGGTGCAGCACGATTCGGCCGACGTCCGGATTATCCATCGCCTGCCGGTTGAACAGGTTGATCATGTCCGAGCGATACCCGGCCAGTTCGGCGCGAAGCTCACAGCCAGCCATTGACGGGCTGTTGGACCTACCGCCCATGGAACCGGTGCTGCGCATTTGCCCGAAGCCTGAGTCGGTCATTGAAGACTGGGAAGCGTCGAGCATCATGCCGTTCTGCTGATCCCACTGAAAGCTGAAGTTGCCCTTACTGTCGGTGTAAGCCACGTTCCGAGGGTTGCCGTTGCAGACGCGCTGGATCACGATGTTGGGCGGGACGGGTGAACCGTTGTCCATCATGACCTTGCCGCTGAGGAAGACGGGGCGCGGCAGATCGAAGGTCGGTTGTTGCTGCTGCTGCGTTTGCTGGGGGTTGGTGGGGGTGGTCGGGAACCGGTTGCCCGGAGTTCCGCCTGTGCCGCCGGGTGTTGTTCCGCCTGGAGTCGAGCCACCAGCTGGCGCTCCGCCTGCCGGCGCGCCGCCGGGCGCAGCGCCACCGGGCGCCTGAGCCATGGCTGAAGCCGCTGCCAGTGTGCCCGCGAACATCACAACAAGAGCTGTTTTCATACGTTTGTCCCCTTCCCTGATCGGGAATGTGACCCAATTATGGCATAAGAATCCCTGGTGCGAGCAACAGCCCGCCCGGGGCCTGGTTTGGACCTGTGGCTGCCGCAGGTGGGTGCCGATCCCGACGAGCGCGCAACAGTACACTTGAGTCTGACATTACTCAGATGCGCTTCCTGAAACCTCTTCTCTGGACAACAATTGCTGTCGCCGGTGCCGTTTCTCTTGGAGCGATCGCCTCGAGCCGGGGCGAACCGATCAACTCGATTTGGTTGGTGGTTG
>JAOAPO010000196.1 GCA_025462945.1 Bryobacterales bacterium | reverse complement strand
GAAGAAAAGCGTACGGGCGTGCGTCTGTAGCGGCAAAGATGATGCTCTTCGAACATAGAAAAACGGCAACCACCGGCAGCCCGGAATCGGGATGGAGCAGGATGCGAGAAAGCTGATACAGGAGCAGACACGTCAATCCCATCGCCAGAACGGACGGGAGCCGCATAACGTACTCATGCGCGCCACCCATGACTGTGGCGCCCCAAAGTATCACCGCATACAGCGGGGGCGCGCTCGGAAACTCCGAGTACCTTGCCAGTATGGGGCCCAGTCCGTCCTTGATTTCCCAGTACGAGCCAGCCTCGTCGCAGAAGAAGCTCGAGTTCAGGGGCATAATCCA
This sequence comes from Bryobacterales bacterium, assembly GCA_025462945.1. Taxonomy (GTDB): domain Bacteria; phylum Acidobacteriota; class Terriglobia; order Bryobacterales; family Bryobacteraceae; genus BOG-234. Next base: position 22,027 of record JAOAPO010000196.1, on the reverse strand, counting down.
GAATCGGATGATGGCGGCGGCGAGAAGGACCAGTCCGCATAACCGGCTAGTCCGTGAGAAACGCTCGCGAATGGCAGTGCCAGAATCTGGCCCCCCGAGAGCCGTCATCGCCAACTCGCGCCCGCCGGTTTTTCCTCGGTTCGCCTGAAGTTAGTAAGAGCCGCGAGCGGCGTGCAGGGTAGACCGAGGGACCGAAGTAGCTTTAGCGTCATTGAGTCGGTTGGGATAGAACAGGCTCGATGAGTCGGGTTGCGAGAGAACAGGCTCGATGAGCGACTCAATCCAGGCGGACGATCAGGCAGAAGCCACCTCCCAGTGCTGAAAATGATAACGCGCAGTAGCGTCCGTCTGGTAATACGCAGTCGCGTGGGCCGGCAATGAGACCGGTACAAACGACGTCAACTTAAGGCGCGAAGTAGCCGTTGGTGTCAATTATCACGTCCGTGGTGTCGGTGACGAATGTATTTATAGACCCGCTCGTCCCCGCCCTTACAATAGCGGCGTTCGCGAGCGCAAAACCCTTCGGCACGTTCAGCGTCGAAACTACGGGCTGCGCCTGCCCGGCAGGCCAGACGGTGAGGTACCCGAGTGGACCCTGCGGGACTACTGTCATGTTCAGCGAGTAGGCTGCCGCAGTGGCAGGCAACCCGCAGGAACTCGTCGGTAACGGGAAGGTCCTTGTTGTCTGACCCGCCATAACAGGGCCGCCAAGCGGACCGGCAACGGTTCGGGTGTCGGCCACTCGACATGGCGCAACAGAGTAGTAGTTCAGTCCGGCTGTACCAGGCGCAGCGAAGTAGCCATTGATATCCATTACCAGATCAGTGTCGTCGGTGGCATAGACGCTAATCGCGCCATTAGTTCCGCCGGGCACGATCGCAGCTACCGCACGAACTGTTGCGTCCGGAGAGTTCAGGGTTGACGTCACCGGCTGTGCTTGCCCCGATGGCCAGACGGTTAGATACGCCAGCGGCTTACGCGGAATGACCGTGACGTTGACCGAGTACGCTCGTGACGAAGTTGGAGGCGCACAGGTGCTGGACGGAATGGGGAACGAACGGCTTGTGTTACCGGCGATGAACGGTCCTCCGAAGGTCGCAGCAGCATTTCGCGTGTCGAGGATGCGGCAAGGCGCTACAGCATAGAACTGGAGTCCATTCGTGCCGGGCGGAGCGAAATAGCCATTGATATCAATGACCATGTCTGTGTCATTCATAGCGTATGCACTGATTGCGCCGTTCGCGCCCGCCGGCACGATGGCGGCATTGGAGACAATCGACCCATCAATCGAGTTAAGCGAGGACACCGTCGGCTGCGGTCGCCCGGAAGGCCATACAGTCAGGTATCCGAGTAATCCCTTTGGTACGACGGTTACGTTGAGTGAATAGCTCACGGCTGTCGCGGGAATTCCGCACGCGCCGTTGGGTATCGGGAAGGAGCGCTCAGTTCCACCGACCAGCGAAGGCTGGCCGAAGGCTCCCGTGAAACCATTCCCGCGCGTATCGATTAAGCGGCAAGGTGTAACAGGGATGAACTGCAGGGGTGAAGACGCACCGCCGTTGATCGTCGTGGAGTCGCTCCCGTTGGCACCAGGGGACCCGCCCCCCGATACTGATACGACGTTCAACTGCGGAGAAGTGGCGTTGGCCGCCACGTTCACTGTAACCGTCACGTCTGGATACCGACTGCCTCCTCCCAGTGCATCGCTGCGCGTACAGTTGGTTCCGCCCGTGGGGCAGTTCCACCCGGTACCCGCCATGGAAACCAGCGTCAGACCCGCTGGAAGAGTTTCGTTCACGGTCACCGTTCCGCTGGTCGGGCTTTGCCCGGCGTTCGAAACGGAGACAGTGTATGTAGCGTTTTTCTGCCCTTGCGTGAAACTGCCCGCGTGGGTCTTGGTGATAGTGAGGGCAGGTCGGCTCAAAACAGTTATAGTGCGAACGGGAGGGCTGGGGTCGTTGGCGTCCCTGTTGTCAACCACGGTCAAGGAGGCTATATAGGTCCCGGGCGAGGAAAAGGTAACGGCACCGGGGTTCTGCACCGTGGCCGATTCCGGAGAGCCGCCGGGAAAAATCCAGGAATACTTTGCGATCGTCCCGTCTGAGTCCGTACCTGACCCAGCAAACGAAACTGAGCTTCCGGCCTGAATGGTGACATTTCCTGGTGAACTGATCGAGCCCTTCGGGGCGGCATTCGTCGGGTCCGGCGAGACCCGGATGAAACTAGCCATCGACGGGACGCCTGCATTATTCAGAAGGAACAACATATAGTAGCCGGGAAGCGCAATGTTGGAATTGGGCGGACCGTTTACTGTGAGTGCGCCTGCGCCGCGAGTGAAGGTCAGCCCAACCAACCGCTGGTCGAAATCGAAACCGTGCGAGCTCGAGCCGGGCCGTATCAGAACGGCAGATTTGATATCCGCAGCGTCCGGCGTCTGCACCTGGAAAGTACCACCGTACCCGACCGCACTGGGTGCGCTGGTGATGCTCGGCCGCTTAGCCGGAATCGTTGCGCCGCTGCCATCGGTCGTAAAGAGATATGGGGGGGACCAAAGCTCCATGTGCTGTTCGTAGCTACCGCGCACTGGATTGCTTCCGGCAACCCAGACTCTTCCATCCGGCAGCAGCAGTGCAACAGAGTGATACAGGCGCGAATAAGTCGCCGTTCCGGCGCTCGACCAGGTTCCGTTGGCGGGATCGAACAGGTCTGCTGCAAGAGAAGCTGGATCGGGCTGGTCGCGTGACGAGCCGCCCTCCGCGAACACTCGGCCATTCGGAAGCAGAACAGCATCCATGTTCCTGCGGGCTGCCCGCATGTTGCCTGAAGTGGTCCATGTGGGAGTCGCGGCCGATAAGTCGATAATCTCTGTGCTCGCGATTGCCGGATTGTCTCCGCCGAGAATCATCACGCGTGGGGCATAATTTCTCTCCGGCAGCAGCGGCAACAACACGGCCGTGCCCGACTCACGATTCCCGCCGTACACAGTGCGTGCACCACTCATCGTCCATGTCTGCGTGCCCGGGCGGAACAGGTTTGACGTGTTCGGGACTGCCGAAATGGACCACCCTGTACCAGTAAAGAACACATTACCGTCCGGCAGCAGGAACAAGTGAGGGTACAAGGGAGGAGTAAACGGCGCGACATACTCTGATGACCAGCCTGTCGCCGCCTTATAGATCTCTACCGCATTATTCGTTGCACCGGTCTCGTTTGTTCCGGAAAAGGCCAGCACGCGCCCGTCAGAGAGGGTGGTGCTCGTGGCGTACCAGCGACCGTGCGCCATGTCCTGCACCTGGCTGAAGAGTGAGCTGGCGGGATCGAATATGGTCACCTCTTTGCCGCCATAGAAGGGGTCATACCGCTCGCTGCCGCCGACCATGATGGCTCGGCCATCCGGCAGCGCCGACATGCCGTTACAGAAAAGATCCCATGGCAGGTTTCCAAAGAGGTTCACGTTGCCCGCGTTAAGATCGACGACGGCTGCCTTTGATATACCCTCGTCATGTTCGTGGGGATCATTCTCTGATCCTGCAACCACCAGAATTTTATTGGTGTGCAGCAACATGACATGGATGGGATTCAGCGGCAGGGTAAACGGCAACGTCTGCCATTGGCCGGTCACCTGAGGTTGGGAATACATCGGACTGCTAAGGACGAAAAAGCCCAGAAGCGAAAGGGAGAATTTTTGCATGCGGCTACCGTGGTCAAGAGGGTTCCCAAACAGGTGACGGTACCCAAGTGCTGCCGTCGAAGATGGGCTGCACCCTGTGGACAGTAACCACGTTGCCTGTCATTCAGGATCAAGTCAAGGCAACCAGAATGTCCTCTGTGTCTATGGAGACACTGATCGCCTCGCTCGTCACTTCTGGATGCGCAGAACCGTTCCAGGCATCACAGTTGCTTGCTAACTGACCGATTCTGGCTCATCATCGCAGTTCGGGATTATCCTGCCCCGGAGCTGGATTTCCGTTGAGGCTCTTCACCGGAGCCAAATGAGTGGGCTCCCCAGGCGGCAGCTCAGTTCCCTGAACGCCTAACTGATTCGGCGCCTGGCTTTGATCGCGGGGCAGGCTGGTTCTCTCGCTCTCCGGACTGAGGAGCACGGCCACTGGCACGGACGAACCGAGCGCGGACCCGTTGGCGAGAATGCGGCCCGCATCGTTGATCGCAACTGCCGAGGTGAGCTTGAACCCCGATGCAGTGAGGTGAATCAGGCCACGTTCGAGTGAGTAATACGACGCGCAATCAGACCGGGTGGGATCGCCGCAGTCGCCCACAACTTCATCGCGGTCATTGAGGCCGCGCCATGTGACTCCATCCGGAAGAGGAGTAAGACCAGCGGCTTTCCGCACAGAATACCCGACTCTCTCGGAAAACAGGAGTACATATCCCCTGTTTGAAAGCGCGATAGGCTCGCCGGGCAAATCCGCGACGCCCAGGCCCGGCGTGTAGAGGAAGAAGTGCGTTCGCGTGTCGGCATCGGTATAGCTTCCCGTAATCTGCCCCGCGTTATTGATCTGGTACAGGTTCGTAACGTTCAGATTGGCGAATCGCGGCCCGAAGGACGCGGGGTCGCCGACGCCGATAACGTCGTTCCCATCGTTGATGCCGGTGGCAATTCCTTGTGACCACCCAAAGATTGTATTCAGATTGTAGAACTGATCGTACGGCGGATTCGCGATAAATGCGTGGCCCGACAGATCGGCTCCCGCGACCGTTCCGACGTTGTTGATTCGGCGAATGGAGCCTGCCTCAATCCTTTGCACTTCCGGACCGCGAGGGGAGCTTACCAGGAAAGTTGAGCTTGACGTTCCGCGGGACACCGTGAAACCGGAGTTCGACAGCGTAATTCCGGTACAAGCCTCGCACAGCGGTTGGACCGAGTAAGTCGCGGAAGGAACGGGCGTCAGGATGAAGACTGCGGGGACGCCGTTGAGGCCTGTCCCGGCAATTTCGCCAGCGTCATTGATAACGGCGGCCGTCACACGCGCCCAACCGGAGTCCGGAGAAAACAGGCTGTTGATGTTGACCGCGCGACCAGCGGTGAACAGCAGGGGTATGCCCGCCGAATAGCCCACAGCGTCTCCCTCATTGTTCAGGCCGGTAACGAAGCCATTGTTCGTTAACACGGTTTCGTCCACAAGGGCCGTCGTAAGGGACGCGAAGGTAGTGGGATCGAAAGTACATATCTCGGGAAAGGCTGTATTCTTGCCCCAACCGCCACCGATCTGCCCGCTGTTGTTAATGACGGTTGCCCACCCGTTCCCATGCCCGCAACCGGTTTTCATCGTTGCCCCTGCACCCGTGAAAACGTCCGCGCCTCCAGGAGGAAAGCCAACAGAGTAGACCACGTTTGCGGCATCGTCCATGACAAATGGACCCCTTGGAAAAGTGCGCGGGGTGTTCGTCGAGGCGACGGTAACCACTCCTGCGGGACTTCCGGGTGTGTAGCGAAAAACGTGCTGCGAATAGCCACCGGGAGCGCCCCCGTTGTCCGAGGTGCCGGACACTGTTCCACTGTCATTCAGGCTTATGAAATGCACCGTCTCACCGGGGTAAGCGGCGCGGACGGCGGGCCCAAGATCCTGTCGCGGGCGGTCGGCGCTGTACACCACGCCGGACGCAAGCAGAATCTGACCAGAAGCGTTGATGGCGCTGACCACAGAACCTTCGTAGTTCTCCAGCGACGCGGGCCCCGTGCGCTCCAGATTCGTCACTCCGACACCAGGTGTGTAGAGGAAGTTCGACAATGGCGCCACGGCGCTATAGAACGTACCCACAACCTCTCCCCGGGCGTTGATTCCGACGACGCTCCCCGCGACAGCACCTTGCACCGGAGGTATCGCAACGAGCCGGTATGGCGCGGCGTGGCACGGGACCCAGCCTGCAGCGCAGAACAGTAGAACTCCTGACGGATAGAGACGCATGCCTGATGCTGGTACACGCCCGACTGTGAGTCAAGCCCGGCCGCTTCGCGGCTGTGATACGCGTCACACCGATTTTTCGTCAGGCCGGAACTGAGGCATTTTGGGGCTTCGAGGCGTGAAGTGAAGGCGCGTACGACCCGTTCGGAGACCGACACGGGAGTCGACCAGTTTGCCCGAAGCCTCGGGACTATAGACGTCGGCCTTGACCGTTCCCCATCCCTTAATGCCCGCCGGAACGCGTTAGATTCCGGGTTTTGAGGGCCGGCCCCCCTCTCAAAGTGTAGAATCGCGTTCGGCAATCAACAGGAACAACGTGCTTGCTTGCCTTCTCCTCAGGGGCGATCGGAGCCGTACGAGATTCACCGGTTCAGTAACATCCCTTGCTGAGGCAGCCCGAGGGAATTTAGACTTGACGCCAGACACGCGAGTCAGCCGATCGCGCCTGCAAATACCGGGCACGTACTCGTGTTCTCGGGAACGGTGGCTATGCGGTCGTGAATCTGACTGCGTTCTTCCACCGCCATTCGAAATCACCTGGCGAGCGCTTAACGATCGCGCTGAATCGGTGGGCGACTGCAATGACCCCGCGTCTTCCGATTGCGTAGCTATTACTCAGCCGACCGGGGACTGATCCAACTCGCGGCCGGCCGTAGACTGTTCGGAGCCGAAAGCAAGGGTAGCTGGCTGTGCGCGGTCAAACCTGAAGGTGCCTCGGACGTCGCCACTGCAAACGTGTACTCAAAGGTGACGGGCGACCTTTTTCGAGTAGAACATTCGAGTAGAACAGTGGATATCTTATGCACGCGCCAGCGACTACTCCACCGAGGAATTCATTCGTCTCAACGGTTCATGAGCTACTGCAATCGACCCACTTTGATAGGGTGAAAAAATGCGTTCTACATTCGGAGTATGCCTGCGCTTGCAGGTGCTTTGCCCTCTTTTTATATTCGTCCTCGCGATACCCGTCACCGTTATGGCCCAGACGGATCCGGGTCTCCGACGGGGTTCGGCCGGGGCTGGTAACCCTTTCCGCAACCTGACCGGAGGTGAACTCGCGGCCTTCTCATTCGGCAAAGATGTGTTCCAGGAGGTCGATTCCGTAACTGGTACGTTAAGCGCCGCGGGCGGTCTGGGGCCCAGGTTCAATCTCGACAGCTGCTCGGGGTGTCACGCATTTCCAGAGGTTGGGGGCTCGGCCCCGGCCATCAACCCACAGATTGCTGTTGCCACGAAGGCGGGTGCCAAGAACGCAGTTCCGTGGTTTTTGAGCATCTCAGGGCCGGTGAGAGTAGCGCGCTTCGTTCGCAATGCGGCCGGTGGCCCTGACGGAGGAGTACATGACTTATTCACAATCTCAGGCCGCAGCGACGCTGCTGGCTGCAACCTCACCCAACCCGACTTCGAGGCGGCGCGCGCGGCGAATAATGTTGTCTTTCGTATACCGACGCCGCTCTTCGGGGCAGGGCTTATCGAAGCGATTGACGATGCCGCGATTGTTTCCAACGCAGCCGACAACAGAGAGCGGAAAGCAGCCCTTGGGATTTCCGGTCACGTGAACAGGAATGATAACGACGGCAGCCTTACCCGGTTCGGATGGAAAGCGCAGAACAAGTCGCTGTCTATCTTCGCGGGCGAGGCCTACAACGTTGAGCAGGGCGTCACGAACGACATCTTCCCGAACGAGCGGGAGTCCACCGCCGGATGCCGCTTTAACGCCACGCCGGAGGATCATATCGATCCGAATGGCGGACGCCGCAACCGGCCGGCGACAACACCGAGCGATGTTCTAGGCTTCGTGTTCTTCATGCGCTTTCTCGATGCGCCTGCGCGCGGCGCGTCCAGCACGTCAGTCAGGAATGGCGAAGCAACGTTCAAATCAGTCGGCTGCGCATTGTGTCACACGCCATCTCTCCCGACCGCCTCCAATATGACGGACTCACTGTCCAGAGTGGATGTTGATTTGTTCTCCGACCTTCTCGTTCACAAGATGGGGAGTGGCCTCGCCGATGGCATCGCTCAAGGCTTTGCCTCGGGGGATGAGTTTCGTACCGCGCCACTCTGGGGGCTTGGGCAAAGGATCTTCTATCTGCATGACGGTCGTACGAAGGATCTTGCTGAGGCAATCTCAGCTCACGCCAGTTCGGGGTCAGAAGCCAACCGCGTCACAAGCAACTACAACTCGCTGCCAGCACAGCCGAAGCAGGATCTGCTGAATTTCCTTCGGTCACTATGATTTTTGGTTATGAATGAAGGCATCAGCAATACTTTAAGGCGTTCGAGCGCCTTTTCTCGAGCGCCTTTTTCCGTGGCGGGGGCACGTAACGCGCGCAAAGACACACTTCGGGCGTTCCTCTCGCACGGCTTCGGGTTCCGCGCCGTGCTACGCCGCGTCTTTGACCGACTGTAGGCACTTGCCGGGCACGGCAGGGCATTCTTGCCGCAGCAGTGTTTGTACTTCTCACCCGAACCGCAAGTGCAGGGGGTATTCCGAGGAGTCAATTTGGTTCGTTCTGTGCATTTCGCTTCGTCGGCTTTGTGGCTGGCGATCTCGGCTTTTCTTCGTCCGCAATCTGCGCATCGAGCGTTCGCTCTAGCTGCTCCCTCAGTGCGGCATCCGATGCGGCTGGTTGCTCGTCGCGCGGAAGGGCGACTCTCGCGCGAGAGCATTGGCCTTGTTTATGGATCCTCCGCTATGTGGACCGGATCGAGCCAGCAGCGCAGGGTTTCTGGAGAATCGGCTGACTACGGGGACACGCCCTCCTGACCGCGCGGTTACCTTAGTCGAGCAGGCGCTCACAGCGAGTATAGGTATCCGGAGGAAGGCCGACAGTCTCACGGCCATCAAGTCCGTCCCGATTTGCGAGTCGAGAAGAAAGGCGATCTCGTTGTCAGTCGTGAGGTCAGGCTACAAGCGACGCTTTCACTGATTGGGTTGCGAGGGCCAGGCGCTCCGGGGCTGCGTCGGATGACCGCGACGAGCGGCTCCCAGAACCTACTTCCACAACGCCAGAATCGCGAGCGTAGCTGATCGCTTCGGATCTTCGCTACCCGGTCCATCAACCTGAAATCAACCTGAAAGTGTTGTGCCCGGGCCCTGTCTCACGCGGAGGGCTTCGGCCGCATCCGGGATGTGTGTTAGTGGACCCTGTGGACCGCAAGTTGCAGCGCTCGGGCCGAGGTGGCTCCAGATGAAATCAACGTGCTATGGGATGTTGGCGTTGGGGGCGATGAGCGTCGCGATTCTCGCACAAAACGCCCCCCAAGACGCAGTCGCGCAGGCGCAGCAACAGGGAGTGGCATCAAGGTCGCGACCGGAACAGCAGAAGAATGCACATGACGGTGGTGCGTTCAAGCAGGCACCTCCCTCCTCACCAGTACTGGCGACGCAGCCGAAGCAGGGCAAGAACTCCGGCATAGATTATTACCGGGATCCCGTGAATGCAGACAGTCCCAATCAGAGCCCAGATGAAATCATGCAGGCGCTGATTGCAGGTAAGCCCCGCGTGATGGCCGCACAGCAGAAACTTCTCGAAACGCGCTACAACCTGCAGCCTCGGCTCGACCCGGAAGTGAAGATGTCTCGAGGTAAGCCTCTGGTGACAGGTCCTACGGCCAAACTGCCTGCGGGAATGACGTGGGAGCAACTGGCTGCTATGACGCCGGCCGACATCCGCACCCGCGGAGCGTTCCCGTATCTTGCACTGCCCCATCCTTTGCATGCTGTAGGTGGGATGGTGTTCCCAAAAATGCAACTGGACATGTTTCCCCGGCTGGAGCGTGTGGATGTCGAGTTCGATCTTCCGGAGGCTTTCCTGCCCGAGTTCCCCCCCGCAATTTTCCTGAGTAACCGGCCTGATCTGGGCGACGTTTCGCGCGGCGAAGTGGTCTCGATCAACAACTATTACAAGCTCTTCAAGGACATTCTTACCCCTGTACAGCTAGACGGTCTGAGACTTCTGCTAACGCCTCTCCCCCAGGAGGAATTCAACCCAACCGACGATCGGAAGTCTAAAGATCCTTCACTTGGCGTGACCTGCTTCGACTGCCATGTCAATGGACACACGACTGCGCAATTCCATCTGAATCCCGACATGCGGCCGCAGGAGCGCCGAATTCGGCTGGACACGACGAGTTTGCGCGGCGTCTTCAATCAGCAGATTCACAGCTCGAAACGCAGTCTGCGGTCGGTGGAAGACTTTACGGAATTCGAGCAGCGAACGGCTTACTTCAACGGGGATGAGATCCACGCGATCAAGAAGGGAATGATGATTCTGGACCGGGTGCAGGTCAGCCATATGGCGCAGATGCAGAATATGCTCGACTTCCCTCCCGCCCCGAAGCTGGATCCGATAACCGGGCGACTGGACGGCACAAAAGCGAACGAGAGCGAATTGCGAGGTGAGCAGTTGTTTGTTGGAAAAGCGCAGTGTTCCACATGCCATCCCGCGCCGTTCTACTTAGACCATCAGATGCACGATCTGCACCTGGAGCGGTTTCTCAAGGACGAGCCGGGGGACGGCCCGATCAAAAGCTTCACACTTCGGGGTATCAAAGATAGTCCGCCGTACATGCACGACGGCCGCTGCCTCACGCTCGAAGATACGGTGGAGTTTTTCAACATTGTTTTGCAGACGAAGCTGAACAATAACGAGAAACACGACCTGGTGGCGTTTCTCCGGACTCTCTAATGAAGGTCGAGATCGCCCGGCGAGATCAACCAGGGTCGGGCGCCACTGGGCGCTTGTTGAAGCAATGGGCTGCTCACCGGCCTTCAACATGGATTGGTGGATCCCGGACGGCCACAGGTGGGGCTTTCTTCGGGGCTTCCTAACTCTGCCGGTGAGGTCTCAGGACATTGTTCACTCGAACTCACGATTCCCTGCCTGCGCCTCAGGGAATCGTTACGTCTGGCAACATTCCTTACATGGCCGATCTTCCCCGCCGCGGTAAATCAGGACTGTTCACCGCCAAGGGGAAGTTGCAGTCGGCAGCAGGCGATCTGGGCACGTTCAACGCAGACGCGCCCGGATTGGGTGGTGGAGTACTGTGGTTCCCGTACAGCTGAATTCGCAGCAGCCCGCCGGGCCTCGGTACTCCGCGGGAACTTGTTCAGTTGCGGGCGAACCGTCCCGTCGGCCGCATCCGCTGGCGCGATAGCCGGGTCAGACCAGAATCTGTTTCACAACGTCGCCGGAGATACCTGTCAGCCTCGCGTCGAGCCCTTGGAATTTCATCGTGAGCCGCTTGTGGTCGATGCCCAGCACGTGCAGCATGGTGGCGTGGAAGTCATGCACCGTGACGACGTTTTCCGTTGCCGCGTAGCCGAAATCATCCGTCGAACCGTAACTCATTCCGGTCTTGATGCCTCCGCCCGCAATCAGGTACGTGAAGCCCTTGATGTGATGGTCTCGTCCGTCGCCACCCTGGGACATGGGCGTCCGGCCGAACTCGCCACCCCAGATCACGAGCGTGTCGTCGAGCATGCCGCGTTGCTTCAGATCGGTAATCAGGGCGGCTGTGGCGCGGTCGGTCTCCTGCGCCTTGAATTCCATATTGCCCTTGACGTTGTTATGGTGGTCCCAGTCGCGATGATACAGCTGAATGAAACGAACGCCGCGTTCAGCCAGTTTGCGCGCCAGCAGGCAGTTGGACGCGTAGGAACCGTCACCCGGATTGGCCCCGTACATCTCGAGAACACTCTTCGGTTCCTTGCTGACATCGACCAGATCCGGCACGCTGGCCTGCATCTTGAACGCAAGCTCGTACTGAGCGACGCGCGTGAGAATCTCCGGGTCCTGCAGAGTGCCGTGCTCAATTTTGTTCAGCGCGTTGACGGCGTTGATCGAGTCCTGCTGTAGTTTCCGGTTCACGCCCGGAGGGTTGTTGATGTACAGTACCGGGTCGCCGAGCGAGTTAAACTTAACGCCCTGAAACTTGCTGGGCAGGATTCCGGCAGACCACTGGCGCGCGGCAATCGGCTGCATCTGTCCGCCCTTACCGGCCGAGACCAGGACGACGAAGCCGGGCAGATTCTCAGCTTCCGCCCCGAGTCCGTACAGTAACCACGAACCCATACTGGGACGCCCTGGAATGATCGACCCGGTATTCATGATGGTGTGAGCCGGATCGTGATTGATCTGCTCGGTGGTCATGGAGCGGACGATGCAAAGGTCATCCACAATGCCGCCGATATGAGGGAACAATTCGCAGATCTGCTCGCCGTTCTTCCCGAAGCGTTTGAACTTGTGCTGGGGTCCGAAGCACACCAGTTCCTTGCCCTGCAGCTGCGCGATCTGCTGCCCTTTGGTCAGGGATTCGGGCATCGGTTTGCCATCGAGCTTTGCCAGTTCCGGTTTGTAGTCGAAAGTCTCCAGGTGAGAGGGGCCGCCAGCCTGGTAGAGGAAGATCACCCGCTTCGCTTTAGCGGCGTGGTGAAGAGGGTTCACAACACCCTTCGAGCTGAGAGCCTGGGCGAAGGAGTTGGGCGTCAGCAGCGAGTTCAGGGCGATCATGCCCACGCCTCCGAAGCCATGTCGAAGGAAAGAACGGCGGCAGATTTCTGTGTTGGTCATCGTTAGTTCCTGGTGATCGTTTCATGCAGGTTGAGGATCGCGCGGGTGACTATCGTCATGGCCGCGATCTCGATGCTGTTAGCCGGTCTTGGCGCCTCCCCGACTGAGACCAGCGCATCCGCCGCTTTCCTGTCGGCCTTGAACTGGCTCAGGCTGTCGCGGTAAAGAGTTGCCAGGATGCGATGCTCCTCCGCCGTGGGCGAGCGGCCTTCAGCACGCTGAAAGGCCCAGTCAATCGGGTTTTTGCCGCCCGAGGCCACTGCGCGCTGTGCGAACACTCTTGCCGCCTCCACAAAGATGGGATCGTTCAGCAGATCGAGGGCCTGGAGCGGGGTGTTCGAGTTCACTCGGTTGACGGTGCATTCTTCGCGGGTGGGGGCATCGAAGTTCAGAAGCTCTGGATGCAGGAAGGTGCGCTGCCACTGCGTGTAGACTGCGCGCCGGTAGAGGTCTTCACCACGGCTCTCGGCATAGTCCCGCTTGGGGAAGTTCATTGAGAGCAGGTAGCCCGCGGGGGCAACTGGCCTCACGGGCGGTCCCCCAAACCTGTCCACCAGGAGGCCGGAAACTGTGAGCGCAATGTCGTGGACCGTCTCGGCCTCCACACGGAACCGGCTTTGGTGCGAGATCAGGCGGTTGTCCGGATCTTTCTCATCCATCTGCGGCGTACTCATTGACGACTGACGATAAGCCTTGCTCATCACGACGGTTCGGACAAGCCCCTTCATATCCCAGTGCTGCATGAAGTCGGCAGCGAGCCAGTCCAGCAGTTCGGGATGGACGGGCGCTTCACCCTGCGAACCGAGATCGTCGAGGGACTTCGACAGGCCCACGCCGAAGAACTCACGCCATGTCCGGTTCACATAAGCGCGCGCGGTCAGCGGATTCTCCTTCGAAACAAGCCAGTTCGCAAGATCGAGCCGTGTGGCCCGGCGATCGCCCGTTTCGAGCTTGCCGAGGAATGCGGGAACGGCGGGCTGTACAATTTCCGTCGTCTCGTTCATCCAGTCGGCGCGCGGCAGGATGCGTGTAATGGCCGGTTCGACAGCCTCCGTGGTGACCACTCGCGGAACAGACCAGAAGAGTATGGTGCGCTGCAGATCTGCCTTGAGCCACTGAATCAAAGGTTCCTGCAACTCAGGTCGAACAAATTCGAAAAATTCCAGAACGGCTTTCTGCTGCTTCTCGTCGCGCTTGTCGGCAGCCACCTTCAAGGCGTCCAGAACGTCGGAAGGAACGCCGCGATCGACATCGGTGTTGAGTGTCGCCTTTGGACCGTCATCCTTCCGGGCATCGAACTGTTTCTTACCGTCGCCGAGTTCCGGCCATGGATATTCGGCCCCTGAGAGCGCCAGACGGAAGCGCCCCGCCACGGCGCGGCGGATGGACGATTCCTGCCGCAGCCGGATGGTGATCACGGAATCCGCCTGGGTGGCAAGCTTTTGCCCGAAGCGCAGCGCGATCATGTAATTCCGCGCTTCTGCGAGACCGCCCGACCAGCCGGTCGTCGGGTCGCCATCGATTGCAGCCATCGCCGGCCCATCCACCTGTTCACCGGCTTTGATGGCAGTCGCGAGGACAAACGGTAGTTTCAGCCCCTTGAGGTCCGCTTCGATCTCCGACAGGACAAACCGATCCCCGCCACGAGCGAGGCGAGCGCCGGGCAGCGATTCATCCTGATGCAGGTCGATGCCAAGCGCGGTCCAGTTGCCCGGCCCAGGCTTGATTTGAACCGTGTAGGTGTCGTTGTCCGGGATTGGTCCGCTCGCCACCACCAGCCCGTCTCCGCGTTTTCGCTCGGACTTCAGCGACCCGGCGGCATAGAAGTTGCTGTCTATCTCCTGGTCGTCATAGATAGTAAGATTCGCGCCCTTTGCAGAACGTGCGGCGAACGGCTTCTGCCAGTGCCAGGCGAGTGCGCCCTGTTCGCGCTGCTGCACGACTCGCTTCTCCCACGCGGCGTCCTGGGCCATGAGTTTCTTTGCGCGCTCGTCCAGATCGCGTTTTGCCGCCTCGGCACGCGCCGTGAGAGCATCCAGGTGCTCTTTCTGGCCGGGTCCGTACAGCAGCAGTTTTGAGCCCCACGCGTTCTCGCCGCGGTCAGGCATCAGGCGGTCTCTTTGATATCGGCGAAGAAGGCTTTCATCGAGTAGAAGTCTTTTGAGGTGAACGGATCGAACTTATGGTCGTGGCACTCCGCACAGCCCATCGTCGAGCCCAGCCAGGTGGCGCTCAGGGTGCGCACGCGATCCGCTCCGTATTTCGCCAGGTACTCTTTGGGCTGCAGACCGCCTTCGGCCGAGTAGCGGTTCATGCGGTTATACGCCGACGCGATTTTCTGGTCAAGAGTCGCATTCGGGATCAGATCGCCGGCAATTTGTTCGCGCGTGAATTCGTCGAAGGGCTTGTTGTCGCGGAGGGCGCGCAGGACGTAGTCCCGGTAAGGCCACGCGGGCCAGAGGTTATCACCATGAAAGCCCGCGGAGTCGGCATAGCGTATGGCATCCAGCCAGTGCATGGCCTGCTTCTCGGCATAGTGAGGCGAAGCCATCAGGCGATCGACCACCTTGCTCCACGCATCGGGCGACTGATCGTTCTGGAACGCTGCTGCGTCTTCGGGAGTGGGTGGCAGGCCAGTGAGATCGAATGAGGCGCGCCGCAGCAGAGTTCGCCGATCGGCCTCGGCTGACATCTTCAACCCTTCGCGGGCGAGGCGGGCGTTGATAAACGCGTCGACAGGGTTCCCTGCGGCCGGAGGCTCAGGGCGTCGCACCGGCTGATAAGCCCAGTGCCCCTCGTACTTCGCTCCCTCGGCAACCCATCGGCGCACCGTTTGCTTCTGCTTCTCGGTCAGCGTCTTATGCGAAAAGTCGGGCGGCATCTTGCGACCGTCGTTCGAGAAAATGCGGGCGATGATCTCACTTTGATCCGGGTTACCGGGTACGATGGGAATCTTCCCGTTCCTGAGCGGCTTGATAGCCTCATCGCGGAGGTCGAGCCTCATGTTGGCCATCCGTGAACTCTTGTCGGGGCCGTGGCAACGAAAGCAGGTGTCTGACATGACGGGCCTGATATCGCGGTTGAAAGAGACGGGCTCGGAACGCAAAGCTCCCGCGGCACAGCAGACAAGCATGGAGAGACGGGCAACAGTCATAGGGGAACCTTCGATCATCATATGCCCGAATGTGACAGAAAGTCTGGGGCAGGCTTGCGTGGAGTGTCCCGTTGCGAACCCACAGCCGACCGAATGACAGCCGCCGACGCGCTTCCGATTGAGTGTAAGCTCGGCGCTTCACACCACTTCGGTCTTGCCTTAAGCATGCCGGCCCTGACATAATCCAGGGGCTCTGGCTGCGGGTCGCCGTAAGGTCACACACAGTTCCACTCGGCCCGACATCTTTTTGATTTTGCTGTGCGCTGGACACAGACGAGGTAAGAACCTGATGCTGCAAAAACGCTTGATGAGTGCCGCGGTAGTGGCTGGTTCCATTGCGATGATCCTGCAAGCGCAGGCTCCTGCAAATGCTCCGGCGGGTGGCCGTGGTGGCCGTGGTGGCGGCGCGGTGGGGGCTGGCCGGCGCGGCGGGTTTCCGCAGTACACCCGTCCGCTCGCTTCGCAGGATGTGCTTGTGCGCGGGAAGTCGCTTTATGACTCCAACTGCGCCGGGTGTCACGCGGCCGATCTGCGCGGCGTTCCGGCGAAGAGTGGCCCCAACCTGCTCCGCGAAGAGACCACTATGCGCGACCAGCAGGGCGAACTGGTGGCAGCGAGCCTGGCAAAACACCGGCCGGCCGTCAATCTCCCCTTGAGCGACAGTGCCGCGATCTCGGAATACATTCACAGCATCCAGGCAACGATGGGGGGCCAGGGCAGCCCTCCTGGACGGAATCCTGTGGGACTGACTTACAACGTGCTGGTGGGCGACGCGAAGGCTGGTGCAGCGGCCTTTACGAAGTTCTGCGCCAGTTGCCATTCCGTGACGGGCGACCTGAAAGGGATCGGGGCGAAATACGAGGATCCGAAGGATCTGCAGAATGCGTGGGTCTCGGGAATCAGGGGTGGCGGTGGCCGTGGGTTTGGCCGTGGCGGCCCGGGGACCGTGACGCTGGCGAACGGAGAAAAGCTGGAGGGACGCATCGTGCGGCGCGACGACTTTCTGGTAACAGTGATTCTGGCGGATGGTACGCGCCGCTCGATCACGCGGGAGAACGGGGTTCCGGCGGTTGACATTAAGGACCCGCAGGAAGCGCACAAGAAGATGATGCTGGTGATGGACGATCCGGACAACAGGAACATGCACGACATCACTGCGTATCTGGCGACAATCCAGTAATGAAGAGAAGAGAGCCAAATATGAAGCAGATCATTCTCATCACATCCCTGCTGGCCGCGGTGGCCCCGGCGGTGTTAGCACAAGGCGGCGGCGGTCTCGATCCGTCGGACATCCTGAAGCCGCTGTCGGATCAGTGGACGAGTTACTCGGGCGATATGAGCGGCAAACGCTACAGCGCGCTGAAGCAGGTGAATGTCAGCACGGTGAAGAACCTGAGCCTGCGTTGGGCGAATACCAACATCACCACCGGGTGCGGACCGAACGGGACAGGTCCGGCCAGTGGAGGTGCAGTAGCGCCAGTGCCGGGCGGCGGTGGCGGCCGGGGTGCGCCCACAGCCGCGCCCGGACCGCTGACCGTCGGCGGTTTCGGCAACGGCGACGTGAACACGTGCGCCCCGGCGCGCTTTGGCGGCGGCATTCTATACGTCAACGGAGTCCTCTATGGGGCCTCCATCAACGACGTTTATGCGATCGATGCGCGGGATGGCTCGATGATCTGGCACTACTACTGGAAGTTCCGGGGCGGCACGGCGACGGGCACGCGCGGCCCAAGTATGTGGCACAATTACATCTTCTTCGAACTGCACGACGACTGGGTTGTTTGCCTCGACGCGAAGACGGGCCGTGAAGTGTGGAAGAAGGAAATCGCGCCGTTCGAGATGCAGTACTTTTCGACCAACGTTCCTTTGGTCATCGGCAATCACGTGATCGTCGGGACTGGCAATGACACGGACCAGCCTGCCTATCTGAGGGCGCTCGATCCGGAGACCGGGGAGCCGCAGTGGACGTTCTATTCGACGGCCCAGAAGGCCGGTGACCCGGGTCTGGAAACGTGGGCCAGTCTGGACGCGGCTCGCCACGGGGGCGGGACGTCATGGATTCCGGGCTCTTATGATCCGGACACGCACCTGTATCTGTTCGGTACGGGCAACCCCACGCCGGCCTACACGCAGGGACGCGGCGACGGCGACAACCTCTACACGGATTGCCTGATCGCGCTCGATGTCGAGACAGGAAAGATGAAGTGGTACTTCCAGCCATCGCCGCACGACACGCATGACTGGGACTCGACGCAGACGCCAATTCTCGCCGATGCGATGTTCAACGGCCGGATGCGAAAACTGGTCATGATGGCGACGCGCAACGGTTATTTCTTCGTGCTGGACCGCGTGACGGGCGAGCATCTGCTGACCAGCAAGCTGGGTCTGGTGAACAACTATGCGTCCGCCGTACAGCCCGATTCGCCGCTGCATCTGAACAAGCGCGGCGAACCGCAGCGCAATCCGAACAAAGACGCTACGATCGCGGGGTCGCTGGTCAACGGCGATGTGCTGAACTATCCGCCGCCGACGTTCTCGCCGGACACCGGATTGTTTTACGTGCATGAGCAGAACTCGCTGCGCATCAGCTATCTGCTGGAACCGGACCCGCGCGGTTCCATGGGTCTGGGCGGAATCGGCAGTGGCGGCGGAGCCTCGTGGCCGACATACATCGACGCGATCGATTACAAAACGGGCAAGGTGAAGTGGCGACACGAGATCACCAACAGCGTGGGGTTAACGACCACCGCCGGCGGAGTGCTCTTCATGTCGGGCAGCGGCGGTATCGAGGCGCTGGAAGCCGCTACTGGCAAGCCGCTGTGGCACTCGGAGATCGGTCAGCTAACCAGTCCGCCGGAAACGTTCCTGATCGACGGGAAGCAGCATGTGCTGGCCGCTTCATCGAGCGGGTTGTTTATGTTCGTGCTGAACTAAGGCGCATGGGTCCGGGAGCAGCGGTTCACTGTTCAGTGGACCAGCGACGTGTCGAGCGGGAAGACAAAGAGGCGGCTATCGTCATCCTCCGGCAGGAACCAGATCCTGTTCTGGTAGATGGTCATGCCTTCGCGCGTGAAGGGCTGGCCTTCGGGCGTGTTGCCCACGGGGAGCCGGCGTGAGAGCCGGAAGGTTTTTGGGTCAAGCCAGTCGACAGCGCCCTGCCGTCCGGTCAGAGTCCCAGATCCAACCACGGCGCCCGATACGAACTTGATGTCCTGATACGCGTTGCCCGTCTCGCTGGTCACTTTTCGAAGGAGCGTTCCCTTGTGGTCCCACACGTAGAACTCGCGGCTATCCCAGTTGCCGCCGATGATCCAGTCTGGTGTGACAGCGATGCAGCCGATGTGGTCTTCGACCGCGAACTGAAATTCGAGTTCGAACGTCTTCTTGTTGCGCTTCTGGATGAAGCTGGAGCTTTTCGCCTTGTACTCCGCTACGGGCAGCCACACGGAGGTAGCGTCCACACTGAGGCCGCCGGGGTGGTAGCGATCGCCGTCCTGCACTTCCAGACTGCGTAAAAGGTGGCCATCCGCCACCGAGAAAGCCATCAGGTAACCCTTACGGACCGACCGATCGACGGAGGTCACCCATAAGGTGGCTCCGTCGGTGTCGATCCCCTGTACGTGGTGTGTCTTACCCTGCAGGGACAGTGGCGGGACCGGCTCAACCGCCTGCGATGTCGCAGGAGATTGAGCCAGAATGGCGAGCATGAGCGGAATCAGCATCAGAACTGAAAGCGTACCGCGACCTGCACCTGCCGCGCATCGCCCGCTCCCGTGATCTGACCGAAAGCAGCGCTGCCGAACGAGGTATTCGGGTTCGCAAAGTTCACCGTGTTGAACGCGTTGAAGGCTTCAAACCGAAGGTCGAGAGCGGTTCTCTCGGTGACTGCGAAGCGCTTCACCAGGCTCAGGTTCACGTTGAACAGTTTGGGACCGAGAGCGACGTTGCGCTGTGCGTTCCCCGGAGTATTGAGCGCCTGCAACTGAAAGGCTCCCGAGTTCAGGAAGTGCAGGCGGTCGACCTTGGGATCGATGCCGGTGTTGGCTTCGCCCACGCGGTCGGGGCGAAGACCGCCACCATTCCGGTTGAAGAAGGTGTAGTTGCTGTTGTTCACGGGGTTAATGCCCGTAGTCGCAAGCGACACATTAATGGGAAGGCCGGTACGGGTGCTCACGATGTTCGAGAGCTGCCAGCCACCGAGGACAGCGTTGGTGACGCTGCTCCAGTTCCCACCGAACTTGTGACCCTTGCCAAGCGGGAGTATGTACACGTTCGTCCAGGTGAAGCGCTGCCGGGGCGTCTGGCTCTGCGGACCCTTCTCGGCGGCAAGGTTGTCGAGGTACTGCGGCGAGGTACCGGCGTCGTACGAACCGGCCTGGTCGAGGGCGCTGGCATAAGTGTAGGACGCCAGCGTATAGAGACCATGCGACATCTGCTTCTCGTACTTGAGCTGCAGTGAGTTGTACCAGGAGTTGCCACGGGTGGCACCCATCGTGATCTGCGTCCACTGGGGGTAGGGACGGTTCCCGGCAACGCTGCCATCGACGCCGAAGGGAGTCTGATTCAGAGCGTAGGTGAACTGGAGGTTCTTGCCGCGGTTCCCGACATAGGCAACTTCGAAGGTGGAGTTGGCCGGCAAGAGGTATTGGAGGGCAATGTTGAACTGCTGAATCTTAGCGGCTTTGAAGTCCTTCTCGCGGGCACGCAAGGAAATGATGTTGGTGTTGATGTTCGAGAAAAGGCCGCTCGGCACAGGGTCAGACAGTTTGAAGGGGGGCGGTCCAGTGCCTACCTGAGCGAGCGTGACTGGGATCAACTGCGGCGGGTTCAGGGGCAGGTTGATATCGGACCCGAAGATATCTTCACCGGAGAAGAACATGCCATAGCCGGCGCGGAGAACCAGCTTCTGAGGCTTGATCTGCCAGGCCGCGCCAATGCGGGGACCGATGTTGCTGTGATCAGGGTTGACCAGGTAATCCGTGTCGCTGGCGGGATAGACCAGCTTGCCTGCAGCGGGATCGAAGTTGATGTTCTGGACGGGCTTCTTGCCATAGAACGGGCTGGTGTATTCGTAGCGCAGGCCGAGATTCAGGGTGAGAGACGGGCTGACCTTCCAGTCGTCCTGGAAGTAGCCGGCGTAGGCCTTCTGGAGCTGCTCAACGTTTGTCTGCGTGTTGGCATTAAACGTCTGCAGATAGCCGACCATCAGGTCGGCCATCGCTTCTCCGGTGAAGCGTGCGCCGAAAGTGTAGCGCCCGGCCGTGAGTTCGAGATCCTGAAACAGGTTGTTCTTCTGGCGAGTTTCGAAGCCGGCCCGCATCGTGTGAGCGCCGCGGATGATGGAGACCGACTCGAGGAACTGGAAGAGTTCCGGCGCCTGGAACTGCGGACGGAAGTTGCGGGTGCCGAGGCTGTTGTAGCCGCTGACGACGATCTGCGGGATACCGCCATTCCCTTTTGCGACCGCTTCCGTTGGAAAGTTTTTGAAACCGAAAGCCGCGGGACCATCGCCGTTGATGGAAGGGTTCGTGAAGGTGGCGTAGGTGCGGTTATAGCCGAAGCGGAAGACGTTAATCAGCGTGGGCGTAAGGGTCTTCGTCCACGTGGCGCCGAAGCTGTGATTGCTGTTGAACTGGCCACCCTGGTTGTTGGCTCCGTCGGCGGGCCCTTCGAACAGAGCTTTGCGATAGATGTCCTGGCGGAAGAAGCTCCAGCGGAAAGAGAAAATGTCTTTCTGAGAGAGGTTGTAGTCGGCCTTCGCGTCGCCCTTGTGGGTATCTTCGGTGCCGGCGCGTGTGACGCCATAGTTGTTCTGGGTTTGGCCCGAACTGGCCACCGCGCCCGCGAGGTTGGCTTTGGGGTAGAGGTCGATCAGCTTGCGGCCCAGGGGGTCGATGCGTGAGACGGGGATCGTGTTGCCGGGGTACGGGACCTTGGTGTCGGGGTCAGTCACCGCGCGGTAGAAGACGCCGGATTTGACAGCTTCCGTGGGGACCGTCGTGAGCAGGGCGTCTTCGAAGCTGCGTTTGAAGCCCTCGTAGTCACCAAAGTAGAAGAGCTTGTTCTTGATAACGGCTCCGCCGAAGGTGCCGCCAAACTGGTGCCACTTCAGTTCAGGCTTGCCGGTACCGATAAGGTTGTTGGACCACGGCGTAGCGGCGAGGCTGGTGTCGCGATTGTAGTACCAGGCGGAGCCGTGCGGCTGGTTGCCGCCGCTCTTGATGACGACGTTGATGGCCGCGCCGGCGGACCGGCCAAACTCTGCCGAGTAGCTGCTGGTCTGTACCTTGAATTCGCTGAGAGCGTCGGGGGAGGGCTGAACAACCTGCGCGGAGAGTGCCTGCGCGTTTGTGGTGCCCTGGTTGTTATCGACA
>JAOAPO010000168.1 GCA_025462945.1 Bryobacterales bacterium | reverse complement strand
TGGGCTCGTACGTCACGTCAACCTGAATGTTTTGCTCTTTGCCGTTGTCGAAGAGCCGGAACTGGTGGGGCTGGAGACCATCGACGATGTTGCCGTCGCGGTCAGTAACCAGCACGGGGGCGACGATGTTGGTGACCGAGGTAATAATCCTCGTGTCGAGTTCGACGCCGCCCTGCGGGGCTGCGGGTGCTGCGGGCGCGGCCGGGGGAGGGGCTTGCGCGAACGCCAGTATCGCGGCTGTCGCGCACGTGGCAAGCTTAACGAATTTCATGCGTGTCCTTGGGATTGAGTACTGAATGCCTCAGTGGCCGGTGCGTCCATTTATCAAATCGAGCACGTGTGGCACCAACTCCAAAATAGCATCAATTGACTCGACCGCACCTTTGGGAGAGCCGGGCAGATTGACGATGAGGCAGCCGTTGAGCGTGCCTGCAAGTGCTCTGGATAGAACGGCTTTGGGGGTGGATTCGCGGCCTCGGAGGCGCATGATTTCGCCGAAGCCGGGCAACTCTTTTTCGATGACGTCGCGGGTGGCTTCCGGGGTGATGTCACGGTCAGACACACCTGTGCCGCCTGTGGTAAAAATCGCAGTTTCGCGAGTTGCGGCGAGATCACGGAGATGGGCCGCAATGATGTCGCGGTCGTCGGGTGAGAGGCTGTGGCGCTCGACTTCGTAGCCGGCGTCTTTCAGGCGCTGGATCACGGCGGGGCCGGAGCGGTCTTCGCGGGTGCCGTGGAACCCGCTGTCGCTGATGGTGAGGACGGCGGCGCGCAGCAGCATTATTTGTACGGCTCCCGGTGAAAGTCACCGCTCTTGCCGCCCGTCTTTTCGAGGAGCCAGATGTCCTGAATCTCGATGCGTTTGTCGAGCGCTTTGGTCATGTCGTAGATGGTGAGGGCGGCGACCGACACCGCTGTCAGGGCTTCCATCTCAACCCCGGTTTGGGCGGAGGTGGCGGCCATGGCGATGACGCGGATGCCGTCGGGCTCAATGATGGTGTCCACATTGATGAAGGCCAGGGGCAGGGAATGGCACATCGGGATGAGTTCGGCGGTGCGCTTGGCGGCAAGAATGCCGGCCACCTTGGCGACCGCCAGAGGGTCGCCTTTCGGGTTGGACGGCAGAGCCTGCATGACTTCGGGCGACATCCGGACGAAGGCGTGGGCGCGGGCGGTGCGGCGGGTTTCCTGTTTGCCGCCAACGTCGACCATCCGGGCTTCGCCGGACGCGTCGTAGTGGGAGAGTTTGCTCATTTGAAAAGTATGGGGATCAAGTCGCCGACGACGTAGTCGGGCTTCTCGGGATCGGCCACGAGGAACGCGTTGGCGCGGCAGAGTGAGGGAACGTCACCGGATCCCTGCCAGTCTACAGGGGTGACTTCGGTGCCGCTGACTACGGCGGGCAGGAAGCGGGTGAGTCCGGGGCGGTGATGAAACGGACGGGTGAGGCGGGCGAGGGTCATGGGCAGCGGAGAATCGGTGGCGCCGCCGAGGATTTCGACGGCGGCGCGGGCGAAGATTTCGAAGGTGACCATGGTGGACGCGGGGTTGCCCGGAAGTCCGAAGAAGAACTTGTTGCGGGCGCAGCCGAAGACGACGGGCTGTCCGGGCTGGATGGCGACGCGGTCGAAGAAGAACTCTGCATCGAGAGCTTTGAGGGCTGGTTCCACGACGTCGTACTTGCCTGCGGAGACTCCGCCGGAGAGCAGGAGAAGGTCGGCCTGGAGGCCGGTTTCGATGAGGGCGCGGGTTGCGGGTTCGGTGTCGGGCGCGATGGGCAGGATGATGGGCTCGCCTCCCGCGCGTTCCACCTGGGCTGCCAGGGACCACGCGTTGGAGTTGCGGATCTGGTGATCTAACGGGGTTTGGTCGACTTCGACGATCTCGTCACCCGTGGCGAGGATGGCGACCCTGGGCTTGCGGTAGACCTCTACCCCGCTGTGGCCGGTGGCGGCGAGGAGGGCGATGGCGGGGTAGTCGAGACGCGCTCCGGCCGTGAGGAGCATGTCACCCTTGCCGGCCTCACCGCCGCGTTTCGCGATGTGGGTCTCGGGGGCGAGGATGCGGTCGGTGGTCATCTTGCCGTCTGCGCGTTGGCAGTGCTCGACCATCACGACGCAATCGGCGCCTTGGGGCATGGGGGCTCCGGTCATGATTTCGACGGCCTGGCGTGGACCTGCGGTGCCCTGAAATACGGTGCCGGCGGCGACTTCGCCGATGACAGTGAAACTGCCGGGGAGGTCGGCGGAGCGGACGGCGAAGCCATCGCGAACGGAGCGGTGGAAAGGCGGGAGATCGCGGTCAGCGGTGATGTTTTGGGCGAGGACGCGACCGTGGGCGGCGAGGAGAGGCACGAGTTCGCTGGCGGGAAGGCCGCCATCTCGGCGGAGCTGGTTGAGGACGAGGTCTCGGGCTTCCTGGAAGGATAGTGTCGGCACCGGTTTCAGTTTAGCGGCTTGGGGTGAAGCTAGAGCCGATGACAGTGATATGCCTGGGATCACCGCGACGTGGCGTTCATTGCGAGTAGCTACCTGGTAACCGAGTTCCAGAGTTGTGGTACCGATGAGGAGGTCCGCCCAAGCTACGCAAATTCCACGTACCTGAAGCTGTGCGTTCAGACTGCCGGCACGCAGCGCGACCGCTACAGTGATTGGGCTCGACCGGCAATCCGACCAGAAGATCGTTGAGAAGGCCCTGTCTTGCATTCCGGTGCAGAGCAGTTTTGGCGCTTTCCACTCCGTGCATCAACTCAAGCGCGATGATCGCGGATAGGCCAGTTGGAGGTTATCCGCCCCGAAGCTCCTGATCATGTCGCATGCGCTTTGGCGCGAGCGTTCAGCGGCGATGACCCCTGAGGAGTCGAGAACTAATCCTACTGCGGGGCGTCCAGCGGATCTCGCTGTGAGTCGATGGCCGCGTTTACGTCCGCTTCGAACTCCGCGTCCAAGTGCCCAGACGGCTCTTTTGGCAGAAACGCCAGGATTTCGGCGATGGTTCGTCGCGGCGGCTCGGCTCTTTTCAGGATCGCAATAGGCACGTTGTCACGCTCAACAACGATTTCCAGGTCCGGTCTGATTTTGTCCAGAGCAGCAGCGAAATGGCTGGCGACAAGGGAATCAGACATGTGGACTTGCTCCATGACTTCATACATAATAGCTGCGCCGCGGCTACTTCAGTGCTTTGCCGGTTAGCAACTGAGCCAAAACTGGTAGCGGGACGGCTCCGGCTTTCAGCGCCTTGTTGTGGAAGTCCTGCTGGTTGAAGTTCGGGGTGTTTGCTTTGACATGCTCGCGGACTCGCAGCCAGTCTCTCCAGCCGGTGAAGTAGGTGGAGAGCTGGGTCGAGGAGAGCTTGGCCCTCTGGAGCTTGGCCACGGCTTCCTCGTGCTCCTGAAAGGTCGATTTTTCCATCAGGTCCATGGCTTGTTCATCCGTCATGCCTTTGGTCTGGAGGCGGATGTCGAGGATGGCGTTGGCGTCCACTCGCAGCTCCTGTTTATAGAGCGTCAGGCGCATTTCGGGCGCATTGTTCATGTAGCCTTCGTCGAGCATCACCTGCGTGATGTACTGGGCCCAGCCTTCCACGTTGGGTCCGTTCGAGAAGACAGAGCGTAGAACGCGGCGATCTTTGGGTTCGATGGAGTTGGCGAATTCGGCCTGCACGTAGTGGCCCGGCATCGCTTCGTGGACCACCAGCAGGCGAAGGTTGTAGGCATTGTATTCGCGGAGCTTGGATTCGACTCGCTCTTTCGGCCACGAGGCGGGGATCGGCGTGATCCAGAAGAAGGCACCGAGTTTGGGTTCGAGCACCGGGGCGGGGTTGAAGCCGCCGACTCCGTAGATGCCGCGGAAGAATTCGGGCGTGGGGATGACCTGGAGGTTGGAGCCGGCGGGCAGCGTCAGCAAGTTTTTCGATTGCGCGAAGGCGCGGGCTTCGTCGAGATACTTGCCGGCGTCGGAGAAGTAGGTTTCGGGGGTGGAGTGGTCCTGCGCGATGTGGTCGAGGACTTCGCGGACGACCTTGTTCACGCGAACTTCACCTTTCAGGTCGTCATGGGCTGCGTGGGTGGCGAACCATTTCGCGTGTAGCGGCAGAGACGTTTCGAGCATGGCTGCCCGGACGTCTTTGAGACGGTTTTCGGCGTCGGCGAGAACCTGGTCGGGCGTGCGGTCCGTGGCGAGGGCGAGTTTGAACTTGGTGGCGTAGGGTTCAGCGCCGAGGCGCCAGTCGGGCCCGTTGCCACCGCGCTCCGCTTTGCCTCTCTCTGGCAAGTCGGTTTCCAGGAAGCGAGTGAAGGCGCGGAGCGACTCGAGCGCGGTGTTCGCGGCCGTTTCGTACTGCGGCTTGAGGCTTTCGGGCACAGCGGCTCGAAGCGTTCTATCGACGAGGCTGATGTTTCCCTGGTTCTCTTCCTTCGCGACCTCGATCCAGATTTTGGGTGCGCCGTAGAGCTGGCGGCGGGCGGTTTCGAAGAAGCCGGGCAGCTTTTCCATACGCGCGATGATGTGGCGGAAGCGATCTTCCTTTGACGCGTACTCCAGCATCATGGGTGTGAAGAGGGCGTTCCCGACCAGTTCCACGTAGCTCTGCGGGCTGACGCGCCGCGTCCGTGCGATGTCGATGTCGAAGAGATACAGGCCAAGCTGCGATTCGAGGACGTCGTAATCGGCGCGGTCGTCGGGGGAGAGACCGGCTTTGTCGAACTCTGCCATCCGTTTGTGGAGGGCGACGAGGTAATCACGCTGGCTGCGAACCGTTTGGGGGCGGTTGTCGTCGAGCTGCGTGTCGAAATCGACGCCTTCGAACTTGTGAAGACCCTGGCCGGCTGCGTTCACCGGAGAGAACGACAGCATCTTGTAGGTGGCCTCTGCAGCAAGCTTCGAAAACTCCGCTGAGGGCTTCTTTGAGCACGCGGAGGTGCAGAGAATCGCTACAAGCGGCAGGAATTTGCGCATGGCCGATTATACGGTTAGGGCATGCGGGAGACAGCGGCCCACGACAGCAGGCCGGCGATGACGCCAATCGCAAGACCGATCCCGGTGGTCAGAGCGGCCGTCGCGTGACTGGGCTGGGTGTGCGGCGTGCCGATAAGTTCGGTGATTTCGCCGCCGTTCTCCGCTGTCATTTTGGCGACGGTGATGGTCAGCTCGCGGTCCACACCGAGGGCGCGTTCGGCGTCATCGTCTTCGTAGGTGATGCGGAGGCCCTGTGCGCCTCCGGGGAGGCTGGTGGCAGTGACGTGGCTGCCGGCGCGCACAATGTCGAAGACTTCGTCGTTGCGGTAGACGTCTAGCAGTTCCCTGAGGTTGGTTTCGCGACTGACCAGCCCCGCCAGGGTTTCCGATGCGAAGAGGCGCGAGGAGACGGTATCCGCCAAGTCGCGGGGCACGTGGGCACCGGGGAGAAAGCGGAGGGTTGCCGTGGCGACGTAGCGGTGCGGCACAAGGAGGGAGACGAAGAAGCCGAGGATCGCGCCAGACAGAGCCAGCATTGCTGTGAGGCGAAATCCCATTGGTCAGAACCAGATTCGATCGGCCGCGTAGCAGAGGTCGGTGAGATTGCATTCGTGGCACTTTGGCTTGCGTGCGACGCAGGGACCGCGCCCGTGGTGAATAATCTGGTGCGAAAACTCGATCCACTTGGGTGTCGGGATGATCTTGATGAGGTCCTGCTCGATCTTGACGGGATCGCTGTTTTTGGTGAGGTCGAGGCGGTTGGAAACGCGGGTTACGTGCGTGTCGACGACAATGCCGGAGGCGATACCGAACGCGGTGCCGAGGACGACGTTGGCGGTTTTGCGGGCGGCACCGGGCACGGTGGTGAGTTCCTCGATCGTTTGCGGAACCTGGCCCCCGAATTCGTTCACAATCCTGTTGGCGGCACCGATGAGGGATTTGGCTTTGTTGTTGAAGAAGCCGGTGGAGCGGATGTCGTTGGCGAGGACCTCCTGGCGTGCGGCGGCGAAGTCCTGCGGCGTGGGGTATTTGGCGAAGAGCCCGGGGGTGACTTCGTTGACGCGCTTGTCGGTGCACTGCGCCGACAGGATGGTAGCGGCGAGGAGTTCCCAGGCGTTGGTGTGGTGCAGTGCGCACGTGACGTTGGGGTAGGCTTCGTCGAGCTTTGCCAGAATCTTCGTGACGCGGGACTGGCGCTCAGCCTTTGTCTTGGGTTTCACCATGCCGGGTTTGATCATCATTCGTATCGTAGAACTTCGACTGGCGTGACGTTGGTGGCGTTGCGCGCGGGGTACAGGGTGGCAGCGAAACTGACGGCCATGGCGGCGCCTGCGACCCAAATGCCGTCCCAGCGGCCGGGTTCGAAGGGGACGAAGCTGAGGGCGTAGATCGTTTCGTCGAGCGGGATCCAGCGGTAGGTGTCAGCGAGGTAGCAGAACAGGTAGCCGGTAATGAGGCCGATGCCGGTGCCGGTGGCTCCGATCATGGCTCCCTGCAGCACGAAGATACGGCGGATCTGCGCTTTGCGTGCGCCCATGGCCATGAGGACGGCGATGTCTTTGTGGCGGGTGAGGACGATGAGCGTCAGGGTGATGAGAATGTTCAGTGCGCCCACCAGTTCGATCAGGCCGATGGTGATCGCCGTGACGATGCGCTCCATCTTGAGGGCGTTGAGAAGGCCCTTGTTCTTCTCCTGCCAGTTGAGGGCTGAGTAGCGGGGTCCCGCGAGCTTTTCGGCGGCCTTGCCAACTTCTTCCGCAAGGTAGAGGTTGTCGAGCCGCATTTCGATTTCGTTGATCCAGTCTTTGATCCCGAGCAAGTGCTGGACGGATGCCATCGGGGCGTAGGACCAGACCTGGTCGAGTTCGTAGAAGCCGGATTCGAAGATGCCGACGACGCGGAACCGCTGGGACTTGGTGGCCGGTCCGTCGGGCGTGAGATTGCCTTGCGGGCTCATGAGCGTGACGATGGTGTTGACGCCCGCACCCGAGTCTTCGGCGAGGCGTGCTCCGAGGATGATGCCCGGGAGTCCGTTTTCGTCTGTGGTAAGGCGGTCGAGCGAGCCAGCTTTGAGTTTCCGGAGAAGTTCGCTGGTGGCAAGTTCGCTGGGGACGTCAATGCCTTTGAGGATGGCGCCTTTGGAACCGCGCGGTCCGCTGAGGAAGACCTGGTCGTAGATGACGGGGGAGACACCGATAACGTGGGGGAGGGCGCGGAGGCGCGGGGTGAGTTCGCGCCAGTTCGTGATGCCTTCGCCGGGTTCTTTTTCGATGATGTCTACGTGGGAGGTGGCTCCGAGGAGGGAGCGCTGGAGGGTGCCTCGGAAGCCGTTGTTGATGGCTAAGGCGATGATCAGGGCCATGACTCCGGCGGCGACGCCGACTATGGAGATGACGGTGATGACGGGGATTACCTTTTCGCCGCGTCGTGCCCGGAGGTAGCGTTTGGCTACTGTGGTTTCGAAGTTAGGCATCAGAAAGGGAAGGGTATCGGTCCCGCTCCCTCACGGTCACGGCTCAGAAAGCGTTGCGGTGGTGGGTGATGCTGCGCGGCCTCTGGTTGCGTGTGAAGGTCAGCATCGGCTTGTCTTTCTGAGCCGTGACCGTGAGGGAGCGGGGCCGATCGCATTCGGTTACCTGTCGCTCAGGCGGCGCAATCTGCTTGCCATCCCGATTTCGCCTTCAGGCCGCAGCAGCGGGAACAGGATCACGTCCCGAATGGACTGATTATTCGTCATCAGCATCACAATCCGATCAATGCCCAGACCTTCGCCTCCGGTGGGCGGCATGCCATAGGCCATGGCCCGCAGGTAGTCTTCATCCATCTGGTGGGCCTCGTCGTCGCCCTTCGCCCGCATATCCAATTGACCGTCGAAACGCTTGCGCTGCTCGATCGGGTTATTAAGCTCCGTGTAGGCGTTACCAATCTCCATGCCGGCGATGATGATTTCGAAGCGGTCCACCATCGTGGGGTCGTCCGCATTGTTGTTCGCCAGTGGGGAGACTTCGACTGGGAACTCGTAAATGATCGTCGGCTGAATCAGCTTTTTCTCCGCGTGGATCTCGAATAGATGCGCCAGCGCTTCGCCCGCGCACGCTTTGCCGGAGGCGGTCTGAAGCCATTCCGGATTTCGGATCTGTTCAGTTGAGGGCGCGCCCTCGCCGTCCCAGAATTCAATCACGGCTTCGCGCATGGTCATTCGGCGTATATTGCCGAAGTCCAGATCTACGTCGCCGTACTTCACGATGGCGCTGCCGGTGGCATCGATGGCGATGGTCCGCAGCATCGTCTCGGTGAGGTCCATCAGACCCTTGTAGTCGGTGTAGGCCTGATAAAACTCCACCATGGTGAATTCGGGGTTGTGGCGGGTCGAGACGCCCTCGTTGCGGAAGTTGCGGTTGATTTCGTAAACGCGCTCGAGGCCGCCGACGATGAGGCGCTTCAGGTACAGTTCGGGCGCGATGCGAAGGTATAGATCGATGTCGAGGGTGTTGTGGTGCGTTACGAAGGGACGTGCCGCCGCGCCGCCATAGACGGGCTGCATCATCGGCGTCTCCACTTCGATGAAGCCGCGTTCCTCCAGCTGCCGCCGCACTGACGAAATCACTTTCGCACGCGTCACGAACACGTCCCGCACTTCAGGGTTCGAGATGAGGTCGAGATAGCGCTGGCGGTAGCGGGTCTCCACGTCTTCCAGCCCGTGGAACTTCTCCGGCATGGCGAGCAAGGTCTTCGACAGGAATTCGAGGGCTTCCACGTGGAGGCTCAACTCGCCGGTCCGGGTGCGGAACAGATAACCGTCGGCCCCGATGATGTCGCCGATATCGAGCAGATTGAAGAGGGCATAGTCGCGCTCGGGAACCGCATCCTTCTTCACGTAAAGCTGCAGGCGTCCGCCGTTCTGCTGGAGGTGCATGAATGCCGCTTTGCCCATCCGCCGCACGGTCTGGATGCGGCCGGCGATGCGGACGCGGGTCTCGGGAACGAGTTCTTCCGCAGCCTTCGCAGAGAAGTCCAGGAGGATGTCGGGAATGGTGTGGGTGAAATCGAAGCGCTTGCCAAACGCCTTGTATCCCAGTGCTTCTATTTCGCCGATTCGTGCGGCGCGCGACTCAAACAATCCATCTTCCAACGACAAAAGCGGGTCTCCATTCCTGTACTGATCATTCCTGCCGATCTGCACTCAGGGGTAATTGGTTATTATAGTTGTTTTGCCTCAACTTCCGCCTTTGCCACAGTCCATTTCCATCGTCATCCCGGCTTTTAACGAAGAGTCGAGGCTGCCTGATACGCTGCGGAAGATCGAGCAGTATTTCGTGACCTCCCAGTGGCCGGAGCACGAGATCATCGTGGTGGACGACGGCTCGACGGACGGCACAGTAAAGGCCGCCGAAGGCTTTGCGGCCGCGAATGCCAACATTCGAGTGCTGCGAAATCCGGGCAACCGGGGCAAAGGGTACTCGGTGCGACACGGGATGCTGGAGGCTCGCCTGGAATGGTGCCTGTTCAGCGATGCCGACCTTTCGACGCCCATCGCGGAACTGGACAAACTGGCGGCCGCAGCGCGACGCGACAACGTGCCGGTGGCGATCGGATCTCGGGCACTGGATCGATCGCTGGTGGGCGTTCACCAGTCCGCGTTCCGGGAGATGTCGGGCAAGTTCTTCAACGCGGTCATGCAGGTGACGATCGGCCTTCCGATCAAGGACACCCAGTGCGGCTTTAAGCTGTTCCGGCGAGATGTCGCCCGAGAGGCCTTCTCGCGGCAGACGCTGGAACGCTGGGGCTTCGACGTGGAAGTGCTGTTCATCGCGCGGCAGCTGGGCCACAGGATTGCTGAAGTACCGGTGCGCTGGGACAACGCGGAGGGCAGCAAACTGAGTATCTGGAGCGGCGCGACGGCGTTCCTGGAACTGGCCAAAGTTCGATTGAACAGCCTGCGCGGATTGTATAACTAATGGACCACATCTTTAAACCAGGCACAACCGGGGCAACGCTGCTGCTGCTGCATGGCGAGGGCGGTGACGAGACCGACCTGACGTTTATTGCCCCCGGGATCGCTCCGGGTGCGGCAGTGCTGAGTCCTCGGCTGGGACCCCTGGGAGCGGAGGCTGCGGAAGTGGCCGAAGACGCGGCCGCGCTGGCGCACTGGGTAGAGCACGGGATTGAGCACTATGCGCTGGATCCGACGAGAGTTTACGCGCTGGGGTATTCGGACGGCGCGAACCTCGCGTCGGCGCTGCTGCTGTTGCATCCGGCGCTGCTGGCCGGCGCGATCCTGCTCCGTCCAAAGCGAGTGTTAGAGCCGAAGCCACTGCCGAAGCTGCGAGGCATTCCAGTGCTGGTAGCCGGCGGCGAAGGCGATACGACGATGCCGGGGGGCGAGTCTGAACAGGTAGCCCGGCTGCTGTCGCATGTCGGAGCCGACGTCGATTATGCCGTCGCTGACACGGGTCACGAGCTTAGCCCGTCGGATTTTGCGATGTGTAAGAAGTGGCTGGCGCAGTTTGCAGTACCGTCAGCACCTCGTTCATCGAGCCCTGCCGGTAACCTTCCAGATCAAGTGTGACGTACTTGTAGCCGAGGGCTTTGAAGACAGCCGTCAGCTTAGCGCCCATTTCCAGAGTCAAGGCTTTGGGCAGTTCCTCGCGGGCGATCTCGATGCGGACCAGCTCGCCGTGGAAGCGCGTGCGGAACTGGCGGAACCCGAGAGCTTTGATCTCTTCTTCGCCAATCTCGACGGTGCGGATGTTCTGGATGGTGACCGGGGTTCCATACGGAATGCGGGAACTGAGGCAGGCGGCAGCGGGACGGTCCCAGGTGGGGAGCCCGGCTTGGCGTGAGAGTTCGCGGATTTCGGCTTTGGTGAGGTCGGCGTCCACGAGGGGGGCCTTCACCGAATGCAGCCTGGCGGCGCGCTGGCCCGGTCGGTAATCACCAAGATCGTCCTTATTCACGCCGTAGACAATATGGGAGACGCCCCGTTCGAGGCCAACCTTTTCCAGAACGGTGAAGAGTTCGTCTTTGCAGTGGAAGCAGCGGTTCGCGTCGTTGCGGACATAGTCAGGGTTGTCGAATTCGCGGGTCTCCACGTACTCGTGGCGGAAGCCGAACTGTTGCGCGAAGGCTTCGGCGTCGAGCTTGTGAGATGCCGGTATTGAGGCTGAGTCGGCTGTGATGGCTACCGCGCGCTCCCCGAGGGCCTGGTGCGCGGCCCAGGCGAGATAGGCGGAGTCAGTGCCTCCTGAGTAGGCGACGATGACGTCACCCATCTCATGGAGCAGCCCGAGGAGCTTGTCTTCTTTAGCCTTTGGCGTCACAGCTACCAGTTTACGCCGTTGGCGTGTAGATGCCCATGCGCTCTTTGACCAGGCGAACGGTGGCGTCGGCGGTGGGGCGAACGGCATCGGCACCGTCCCTGAGAACGCCTTCGAGATAGCCCGGGTCGGCGACGATCTCGGCATAGCGCTTCTGGATGGGCTCCAGCTTCGAGATGGTCATCTCCGCCACTTGCTTCTTCAGATCGCCATAACGCATTCCGGCGAAGTGGGCCTGCATCTGGTCGTTGGTCCACTCAGAGAAGGCCTGAAAGATGGCGAGCAGATTCGCCACGCCGGAGCCCATCGTTTCGAAGTCCACGCCGGGGTTGGAGTCAGTGGTCGCCTTCATGATCGTCTTCCTGATCCGGGTCGGGTCATCGAGCATGGCCACGGCGTGGCCCGCACCGAGAGCGGATTTGCTCATCTTCGTGCTGGGGTCATCAAGGCCCATCACGCGCGCGCCGACCAGCGGGAGCTTCGTGGCGGGCATGACGAAGGTATCGCCGTACAGCGAGTTGAAACGCTGGGCGATATCGCGGGCGAGCTCAAGGTGCTGCATCTGGTCTTCACCGACAGGCACAATGTTGGCCTGATAGAGCAGGATGTCGGCGGCCATGAGAACGGGGTACTGGAAGAGGCCATCGCCGACCGATTCCTGCGCCGCGGACTTGGCTTTGAACTGAGTCATGCGGTCGAGCCAGCCCATCGGTGTGACGCAGGTGAGGAGCCAGGCGAGTTCGGCGTGTCCGGAGACAGTGGACTGCACCATGATGCGGGAGTGCTTCGGGTCGATGCCGGCCGCGAGGAAGAGTGCGGCAATCTCGCGAATCTTGGCGCGCAGTTCGTCCGGCTTCTGGTAGACGGTGATGGCGTGGAGGTCGACAATGCAGAAGATGCTCTCGTAGTCATGCTGGATGCGGACCCAGTTGGCCAGAGCGCCAAGATAATTGCCAATATGGAGATTGCCGGACGGCTGAATGCCCGACAGTACGCGCGGAGTCATGATTTTGTGAGGGAAAAGGTATTTTAACAGTTCGATGCGTGCTTACTCGCGCTTGCGGTCACGCAGTTTGCCGGCGGCCGCGGGGTGGCGCTGGAAGCGGTCGAAACCGAGCAGGAGCAGGGATCGCGTGATGCGGCCCTCGATATCGCCCAGCGCTTTGAGCTGCGCCTCGACGGCCTCGAGGTCTGGCTGCTGGACGTGCCAGGGCCAGCTTTGCCGTCCGGAGCGGGAGTATGCCTGGACGGCGCTCTCGAAGAGGGCCACAGCGGTTCGGGCAGCCTGTTTATCGATCATCCCGGTTTCGCGAAGTATGTGCGCCACGATGTCGATGATTGGGGTGAGGGCAGCTCCGCCGAGCAGCATGGCCGCGTCGAAACGGCTCTTCAGAGAGGATGGGACCACGATGGGCTGCCGATCCAGGCTGGTTGCCAAACGAATGGCGGCGGCGAGCGCAACGGGGTCTCCGCCGACGGCGAGGCGTCCGGGCATCGGGCATTGGCGCAGCCAGGCAAAGGAAGCAGCGTTGATGGGAGCCCGATCCATCGGCGCGGGTTCGCAGTCAACGAAGACAAGAGATTTATCAGACCAGCAAACGGCGGCGTGGGCCAGACGATCCGACAGTGCCTTCATTTGAGTCTGTGGCGCGTGGATCAGAATCACCGGGTAATTTCTTAAGACGGATGCGTCACGAGCAGGTTCACCCACTCCAAGCGTATTTGCGATGCGGCTGGCAACACGGTACGAG
This sequence comes from Bryobacterales bacterium, assembly GCA_025462945.1. Taxonomy (GTDB): domain Bacteria; phylum Acidobacteriota; class Terriglobia; order Bryobacterales; family Bryobacteraceae; genus BOG-234. Next base: position 5,975 of record JAOAPO010000168.1, on the reverse strand, counting down.
ACGCCCACGATGGGTCCGAGGGCGCCGGGCTGTTGGGAGAAGGTGGCGGCGAGGCTGGTGGTCACCGATCCGGCGCCGACCAGCGCAAAACTACCCGGGTATTCCGATTCCCGCAATATCTTTGAGCCTGAGATGTCTGATCTTATCCCGGATACGCGCGGCATTTTCAAATTCGAATTTACGAGCGGCGTCCCGCATTCGTTCTTCCAGTTCCGTGATATATTTTTCGCGCTGCTGTGGCGAGAGGGATTCTTCGGGGGCATCAGGCTCGGCGGGAATGGTGACATAGTCGCCTTCCGCGATCCGCACCAGGTTCATATCGATCGGTTTGATTATCGACTGGGGCGTGATGTTGTTGTCAATGTTGTACTGCAGCTGCACGGTGCGCCGACGGCCGGTTTCGTCGATGGCGCGCTTCATGCTGTCCGTCATGACGTCGCCGTACAGAATGGCGCGACCTTCGAGGTGGCGGGCGGCGCGGCCAATGGTTTGGATCAGTGAGCCGGTCGAGCGAAGAAAGCCTTCTTTATCGGCGTCGAGGATGGCCACGAGCGAAACTTCGGGGAGATCGAGACCTTCGCGGAGCAGATTGATTCCGAGCAGTACATCAAAAACTCCAAAGCGGAGATCACGCAAAATGCGGACACGATCGAGCGCGCTGACCTCCGAATGCAGGTAATTACACTTCACTCCCACTTCGGCGTAGTATTCGGAAAGATCTTCGGCCATTCGTTTGGTGAGAGTGGTGACGAGAACGCGTTGGTTCACGGCGGCGCGGATGCGGATCTCGTTCAGCAGATCGTCAATCTGGCCGCGGATCGGTCGAACCTCGATAGGGGGATCGACCAGGCCTGTGGGCCGGATAATCTGCTCCACCACGACACCCTGGGTCCGGGTGAGTTCGTAAGGGCCGGGCGTGGCGGAGACATAGAGCACCTGGTTCACTCGATGCTCGAACTCTTCGAAGGTGAGGGGCCGGTTGTCGAGGGCTGACGGCAGGCGGAAGCCGTGCGAAACCAGAACCTCTTTGCGCGAGCGATCCCCGTGATACATGGCGTGAAGTTGCGGAATCGTCTGGTGGCTCTCGTCGATAAAGATGAGCGAATCCTGCGGCAGGTAGTCGAGCAGAGTTGGCGGCGCTTCGCCCGGCAGACGGCCTGAGAAGTGGCGCGAGTAGTTTTCGATGCCGTGGCAATAGCCGATCTCTTTCATCATTTCGAGATCGAACATGGTGCGCTGGTGAAGTCGCTGGGCCTCGATGATCTTGCCCTGCGACTCCAGCTGAGGACGCCACTGTTCCAGTTCGGCCTTGATGGAATCGATCGCGGCTTCTTTGGTAAGCCGCGACATGACGTAGTGCGTCTTGGGATAGATGTGCAGACGCCCGTAGGTCTTCTTGACTTCGCCCAGCAGCGGATCAATCTGCGAGAGATTCTCGACTTCGTCGCCCCACATCTCAATGCGATAAGCGTTTTCGTCGTAGGTCGGGTAGACCTCGATCACATCGCCGCGGACGCGGAAGGTACCGCGCCGGAAATCACCGTCAGTGCGGTCGTAGAGGATCTCGACCAGCTTTGACGTAATCTCTTTCCGCGTGATCTTCTGGCCCTTTTCCAGCAGCAGCAGCATGCCGTAGTAGGATTCGGGCGAACCGAGACCGTAGATGCAACTCACGCTGGCGACGATGATCACGTCGCGGCGTTCGAAAAGCGATCGTGTGGCGGAGAGGCGGAGGCGATCGAGTTCGTCGTTAACGGTCGATTCCTTCTCGATGTAAACGTCGCTCGAGGCGATGTAGGCTTCAGGCTGGTAATAATCGTAGTAGCTGACGAAGTACTCGACCGAGTTTTCCGGAAAGAAGCCCTTGAACTCCTGATAGAGCTGGGCGGCCAGGGTTTTGTTGTGCGCCAGGACGAGGGCAGGCCGCTCCAGCCGCTCAATGAGCTTGGCCATGGTGAAGGTTTTGCCGGAGCCCGTGACCCCGAGCAAAACCTGATGTTTCTCGCCACTTTCGAGACCCTGGCCGAGTTCTTCGATGGCGCTCTTTTGATCGCCCTGCGGCGTGTAAGCAACTTCGAGCCTGAACAGACTGGACATGTTATTTGGGACGGACGGTACTATAACTGTGCGCGGCGGAATCGAAAAGTACTCCCAACCAGCGCTGTTTTTAAAGTTCGCACATCTGGCTAGACTCGTTTAGAAGATTCGGAGGCGGGTCCGAGCGGAACGGAGATTCCGCGGGTGGCCCGGAATCTTCACTTTGCCGAGTTATACGTTCCTTTCGCTTTCGCGATCGGGAGCAGGGTCGGGTAGAACTGGACGAACGTGTTATCTACCGCACCGTTCGTGCTGTGGCACGCATAGCAACTGGCATCGCGAGCGAAGAGCTTTCCGGGTTTCTGTTCGGTGCCGAAGCCGTAGAAATTCCACTGTCCGCCCGACTTGACCTCTGCTTCGACGCCCACGAGCGCCTGGCTCTGGAAGCTTCCCGCCTTGTTGATAGAACCTTCTGACGACGAGCCGCGGACTTCGAGAACAAACATCGTGCCTTCGGGCCACTTGCCGCTGGCCAGGAACTCCCGGTAGGCGGCTGGCTTCACGAAGACGTTATCAAACGACGGCTTCGACGGGGCGCTGGCTAACGGTCCATAGGTCATGCCGAGACCCGAACTGAGAAACACCCACTCGCGGTAATCCGCCGGGAACGGCAGGGTCTCGGGAGCGGCGGCCAAAATCGAGCCTGCGGTCAGAAGCAATAGCCAGTGCAGAGAAGGGCGGGGCATCAAGGGCTTCATTTTCGCATGCCGCAGCCAGGGTGGCGCGTTATTCGCCCCTGGATGTTTTCAGATAGCCGCGAATCGCGGGGACCATGATCGATTCGAAGACCGAGAGGATGAACGTCGCGCCACGGCGCCGCCACTCCAGCGTGTCCTGGGCGGAGATGGTCAGGATTCCGAGTGCTTTGCCGGATTTGAGCACGATGTCTGTGATCTTCTGAAAAGCAGCCTGAACGTGGGGGTGTTCGGGGTGGCCTGGATGGCCGAGCGACAGCGACAAGTCCGTCGGGCCGATGAAAATAACGTCCACGCCGGGAACTTCGACGATTTCCGGCAAAGCGTCAATGCTCTGCTGCGTCTCCACCTGGAGAATCATCAGGGTTTCTTCATTACAGGTGCGGACGTGGTCAGCGTAGTGGAAGCCCGGCGTCATGCCGTAGTTCGCGGCTCGGGCTCCGGCGAGGCCGCGAATCCCATCGGGCGCATACTTCGCGGCGCGAATGGCGGCTTCCGCCTCGGCTGCTGAGTTGACCATCGGGATGAGCAGGCCCTCGATGCCGGTGTCGAGCCGGCGGCTGATCATCCACGTCTGGTTGGTAGGTACGCGGGCGATGGAACTGATGCCGCGGGCTTCGCAGACGCGGGCCAGATTCTCGCAGTCGCGATCTTCGATCGGAGCATGTTCGCTGTCGAAGAGCAGGAAGTCGTAGCCGGTTTGGCAGAGAATCTCGGCGAGGGCGCAATCGGCATACCGGACGTAAGGCCCGATCACAGTTTCGCCAGCCTTAAGTTTCGCTTTAACTTTGTTTACTTTCACGGTGTCGAACCATCATATTCCGGCCGGCACGGCAGGGAATAAATTGCCGCGGCTGAGAAGCCAGTCGGGATCGAGGCGTCGCTTTACCGCGATCATGGCGGCGATGTGTTCGGGTGCGTATTGCAGCGCCAACATGCCGGCCTTGCGCTTGCCGAGACCGTGTTCGGCGGAGACGGTACCGCCCAGTCCGACGGCTTTGGCGGCGAACTCTTTCAGAAGTGTTTTCGCCGTCTCGGCTTCCTGTTGGCTGGTCGGCAGCATGTTGACGTGAACGTGAGCGTCGCCTATGTGGCCGTAAACAACGTAGTGACCCGGCAGAGCCTGTTCGAGGCGCTGATTGTAATAGCGAAGCATCTCGCGATTCCGTGGTATGGGAACGGCGTAGTCGGTGCCCATCTTCAGAAAGCCGTGCCGGGTGACGAATTCAATCACCAGTTCCGGCAGGGAGTGGCGAAATTTTCGAAATCGTTCGCGATCGCGGGGCTCAGTGGAGAACCACGAAGCGTCGGTGAGTGCGTGCGCGGTTTCTAGGCGCGTATCCCACCCGTCCAGATCTTCGCCTTCAATGAGCAGCGCCGCGGCGGCTGCGGCAGGGATCTCGGGAAAGCGTCCGCGAAGAAAGTCGAGTGCACTCCTGCCGACGTATTCCAGCATGCGCAGATTGCCGCTTTCGCGCCAGTCATCCACCGCATCGAGCGCTGCGTCGTCGGAAGCGAAGAAGACGATGCCGCCGAAGAGTTCCCGGGGCATGGGCAGCAGCTTCAGTTCTGCCTCAACCACGACGGCGAGGGTGCCTTCGGAGCCACAGATCAGGTCGATCCAGTCCATACCGGGAGAGAGTTGATAGCCGGTCGTGCACTTGCGCGTGTCAGGCAGAGGAACGTGCGGGATGTCAAAATCCACTTTGTCGCCCCGCCTGAATTCAGCGATGCGGCCGTCAATGAAGGCTACGCGCAGGGCGTTCACGTGGCGGCGGGTACTGCCGAAGCGGAAGCTGCGGGAGCCGCTGGCGTTGGTGGCAATTGTTCCGCCCACAGAGGCGGTTATTTCGGTGGGGTCCGGAGCGTAGAACTGTTTTGTGAGGAGTGCGGCATCGCGGAGGGCCAGCAGCGAGACGGCAGCTCCGGCGCGCGCCTGGCCCTGACCGATTTCGAGCTTGCGGAACCTCTCCATTGAGACGACCCAGCCGCCCTCGGCGACGCGACCGCCGACCAGGCCGGTGCCGGCACCGGAGATCGTTACCGGCTCGCGCTGATGGGACGCCGCGCGCAGGATTCCGGCCAGTTCGATCTCGTCAGCCGGGGTAAACAAGCGTTCCGCGTGGCCTTTGTAGTTCGAGGCGTCGGAAAGATAGTTGGCGAGCATTCCTGCTCAGGTTATCGGATCGGTGTTAACGAACCGTCGCACCGACGGCTACGGGCAGCAACGTTTCGAGGTAGTGCGTGATCGCTTCGAAGATGTAGACGGGAGAACGGTCGCCTTCCACGTGACAGTAGTGCCCGTTGTAGTAGTGGGCGAGGACGGGGCGCGTTTGCGCGTCGTAGGCACGGAGACGCTCGCGAATCACTTCTTCACGATCATCGTGGCGAACCGTCAGGGCACCGCGGCAGCCATCGCAGCGACCGGGCGATTTGGGACGCTTCGACAAAATGTTGTACATGGCACCACATCCGGCGCACTGACGGCGGCAGACGATGCGGCTGACGAGGACGTCGGTCTGCACATCGAGGTGAACGACGACCGGAGCAGGCATGCCGTGCCGGGCGAGCGTGGCGTCCAGGAATTCTGCCTGCTGCAGCGTTCGGGGGTAGCCGTCGAGCATAAACCCTTCGCGGCAATCGGGCTGGCTGAGCCGGTTTTCCACAATGCTGTTGATGATGTCGTCGCTGACGAGCCCTCCAGCCGCGATGATAGCCTTTGTGTCCCTGCCCAGCGGCGTATCCGCGGCAATCTCCGCTCGCAACATCTCGCCGGTGGAGATGGATGGGATGGAAACGGGTAGCCAGTCGATAATGAAGCGCCCCTGAGTTCCTTTACCGCAACCCGGAGGACCGAATAGAAGAATTACCAAAGCTTATTCGATGATCGTTGCAAATGTCGCGTTGTGCAACGGAGCCGGGGGATTTGGGACTACAGGAACGCCGTGGACCACAGATTGAAACACTTCCCGGCTGTGCTTTGATAGGAAGACCATGACGAATCGCCGTATTGTGCTGGCTTCGCGACCGGACGGGGAGCCGAACGAATCGAATTTCCGCCTGGAAGCGGTGAACACGGGGCAGCCCGCCGAGGGTGAAGTACTGCTTCGAACGCTCTACCTCTCGATCGACCCGTATATGCGCGGCCGGATGAGTGACGCGCCATCGTACGCGGCCCCGGTG
>JAOAPO010000162.1 GCA_025462945.1 Bryobacterales bacterium | reverse complement strand
TGATGCGGTCTCGACCCACATCGCCTCCTGCCCCTGCCGACTTCTTCTGCCCAGCGACATGCTTAAATCGTAAAGCGGTTTTTGCTTTCACGCCAGGTTCAAATGGCGTTGCACCCCGGGCTGCTAGTCGATGATAGCGATCAGCCGGAACACAGTCCGTCCCCCCAAACCAACCACTCAACGGATCCCCATCCGCAGCTCCGGCCGTGAACTCTTCCCCGCAATCCGGAACGGAATCACCTTCCCACCGTCCCGCCGCCGCATCAGCGCCTGCATCCCTTTCAGCACCACCGACTTCAGCCCCGAACTCGTATCCCCCAGCTTTCCCCCCGTCCGAATCGCCCCCCGCATCGCAATCCGCCGGTCCACCAGCCCGAACGTACCCGCCGCACTCCCCGCAATCCCCGGTGCCTCCATCTCCACGTTCTCCAGCCGGGCCACACCCCCGCGCGCCCGCACCTTGCCCCGGATCTCCGCGCTCGCCGCTCTCGGATGCGCCCGCTGCTCGCCCTTCTCGACCCCCGCCGCACTCGCGCTCAAACGGTCAATCGGCGTCTGCGTCTTCGGGTTCGTGAACCGCCCGCCATGGATCGCAAAATCGCCGTCCACCTGCAGCTTCCGCAGAAACCCCGGCCCCGGAGGTACCACGAACCGCCCCTGCAGCCGGATCGCCCCCCGCATCGCCGGCACAGGCCTTGCCGTAAACAACAGCAGCAGATCGTCCACGCGCCCCTGCTCCACCGATGCCGACAGCGTCAGCCGCTTTCCATCCTTTTCCGGATCCGCCGCCACGCTCCCCGCAGCCAGCACCGTTGTGTCATTGAAACGGGTCACAATCCGCGTCAGTTCCGCATCACCCGTCACCCCGTTCACCTTCACCTCGAACTGCGCGCCCAGATGAGCCGTATGACTGCTGCCAAGAACCTGAAACCGCGGTACATCCGCTGTCCCGCTGAACTCCATCCGGCTGACCGGCCCCCGAAACTTCCCGCTCGCCGCCAGAAGCCCCGTAATCCCGTTTCTGGTTGTCAGGTCCGCGTTCCAGAACGTGAACGACCCCGAAACCGGCGTCAGCCTCGCGTCCTCCGGCACCGGCCCTAAACGACCCTGTACCTGAACCTCTCCCGGAGGCTTCGGATAGTGCAGCGTCGCCGCATAACTCACCTCCCGTCGCGGACCGACGTCTCGCAGAAAAGCCTCCCGCAGCAAAAACTCCGTCGCCGGCTCTCCCGCAACCTTGGCCTGCAGTTGAACGGACAGGCGCTCCAGATGGACCGCACCCCCCACCATTGATGCCGGCCCCGACTTCCTGTGGGCTACTGTCGGCTTCTTCAACTCGCCGTCCACGCGCCGCGGAACCCAAAGCCGCACGCCGGCCACCTCAATCCGGGGAATCACCGGCGGCCATCGCAGCAGCCCCCAATAACTCGCCGTAACCGACAGCGACTCTATAGTAAGGTCATATCCCGCGTCGTCGGTGAGGTGTAGCTGCCCCGCTGCAAAGCCTGGAGGAAACCAGCGCTGCTGGTAACGCCCGATCTCGACCCTGGCCCCCGCCTGCGCCGCGATTCGCTGTCTCACGGACGACTGCCGGAAAGGCGAAAAAAAGACCACCAACACCGCCGTCGCAAGGAACAGGGCAGCCACGACCGCAACCGCGATCTTCACGCTTCGCCGCAACCATCGCCCCGGCTGAGTTAGAAGCTGCACTCGCCCCAGCTCTCTGTCACTGCGTTCGTGGCTGCTGCGAGTGCATCCGATTCGACCCCGTTACTGCCGACCGTTGCCCCGCCTGGGCCTTGTGCCCCGCCACCGCCTCCGTCTGCCAGACGTGCGTGAACTCGGCCCCAAAGAACACGATTTGGGCCGTGTAATAGATCCAGACGATCATCACAATGACGGAACCCGCCGCTCCGAACTCCGAACCCACGGCTGCCTTGGAGATGTATAGCCCAAGAATGTACTTGCCGATCGTAAACAGCAGTGCCGTGAGGGCACCGCCCCGCCACGCCGCTCGCCAAGGCACCGTCGCCGCCGACACGTACTTGAACATCAGCGCAAACACCAGTGCGAGGCCACCGAGTGAGATCACCAGATCCAGCAGGACCGCCGCAGCCTTCGGCATCGGCACCAGATTGCCCATAAACGCGGAAATCGCCGCAAGTCCGGCGGAAGCGATCAAAGAGGAGACGAACAGGAACCCCAGCGAGAGCACCATCCCAAACGACAGCAGCCGTTCCCGCAGCATGCCCCAGATGCCGCTCGCCTTCGGTGCCTCCACCTCCCATATTTTATTGAGAGCCGTGCGAAGTTCCGTGAAGATCCCCGAGGCGCTGAAAAGCACCACGAGCAGCGAAATTGCCGAAGCGATCCATCCTTTGTGGGACTCCTCCTGAGCGCCCTTCAGCGTGGACGTCAGCGCCTGGTCCCCGCCCGGACCCACCAGGCCATGAATCTGGGCCGTCAGCGCCTGCAAAGCTTCGGACCGCCCCACAAACATTCCTGCCAGTGCGATCACCAAAAGCACCAGAGGCGACAGCGAAAGAATCGCATAAAACGCCAGAGCAGCCCCTAAGTGAGGCGCATCATGCCGGCTCCACTCCGAAAAAACCCGCTTGAAAAATCGAAAAGCCCGGCCCATGAAATCTCCCAACAGGCCGTAGTTACAGCAGGTAACATGCCAGCGGACGCTTGCGTGCGTTTTCAACGCTCACGGCCACGCCACGCGGTGAGTGTTCTATCATCCGGCGACGAACAGCCGTACACCACGGCGGTCGGAGTCGTTCTAATCTGCGGCGCAAGGCCCTGCGCCCGAACCCTCAAGTTCCGGTTCCGCAACGGAGTAACGCTGCTCTCGCGTCGCCCAAACGGACCCAATGTCACCACACAGCTGGTCAAACGCCTGCGTGACGAAGACGAATAAAGCCCGGACCCTCGACATTATGTGGCCGATGGAAAGCCTACCCCTGCTGGCTACATATAGGATTCGGTCCACGCTCTGCTGGAGCGTCAACGGATCGAGCACCCTCACGGCGTATCAAATTGCTGCACTCCCGGCACGGACCAGCCGAACTGGGCCACTCCGAAACGAAAGTTCTTGCAGCGGGTCGTCTCTTACCAAGGCCGTTCCAGCCCTCCGGCAGTTCGGGAATCGGTAGTGCCATCGCGTTCTGAATCACCACACTGTAGCCGTTATATCTTTCCCTGGTTTCCTGGTGACTGGCACAAGGGCTGAGCGCCAGGTGAAAGTTCTTCTCCGTAGAGGAGATTCCTCGGCCCCACCCCGACCCCGCACAGGTAGACGTACCTGAACGCCGTTAGTTCGTCCATCACGTAAAGCCGGCCGCTCTCCGCGGTAACCGAATTGAGCTGACCACTCAGCGAACCACGGAAACAGGGTTGGCAGTGCCTCGTTTGCCTGAAGCCGTTGACGTAAAAAGCCCAGAAAAAGTGAAAGCCCTGAATCCTCCCGTTGGGCAGTTCCGGGCGGTCCATACGGACGGTGATTGCTCGTCAGCCACGTCGTACTCCATCGCTTTCGTTCTGGCGCCGTTGACGATGTTGTTCAGTTCGCCCATTCACTCTCTCGCCGACCAGTGTCCCACCTGAGGCGAGTACGCCCGAACGTCGGAAGATTCGCCGGCGAGACACCCCGAAATCCCGTGGCGCAGAATCGCCGCATTTCGCCACCGTAATGCTACCGCGACTTCGACCTGAGTCTGAATGTGGTGTGGGGCATCTGGAGTCACGACAGACCCGAACGAAGCAAAAGAGAGCCGCTACCCTGGCAAGCGAGTTTCCCCGGTGCCCGAATAGCGGCTCTGTCCAACCGAACTCTATTTGCTGGAAGCTACGCCAAAGCCTTCCCATAAAGCACCAGCAACCGCCCCCACGCCTTCTCCGCCAGCTCCTGGTTATAAACCTGAGAATCAGGAGGGCACCATCCATGCGCCGCCCCGTAAACCTCGATCTCCGCCGGCAGGCCCGCCTTCGTAAACGTCTCCTTTAACGTCTCCTTATCCTGAGGCGCCCGCTTATCGTCGTTCTCCGCCACGCAGATCAAAAACTGAGCCTTCGTCTTCGCCGCCTGGAGATGAGGACTGTTCGGAGCCGCCGTCACAAGCCCGCCCCCGTGGAACGATCCCACCGCCCCCACTCGGTCCGGCACCGCCGCCGCGGTCCGGAACGCCATCGGACCACCCATGCAATACCCTTGCGTCCCCACCTTGCGGTTCTTCGCCACCGACGCCTGCTGGTCCAGCCAGCCCACGAACGCCTTCGCATCCGTCATGTGCGTCGTCTCATTCAGCTTCTGCGCCAGCGGCATCATCTCCTGAATCGGCGGATTCGTTCCCGTCGTCGACATAGGACCCTTCTTCGTCCGGTAGAACGGATTCACCACCAGCACCGAATACCCGGACTCCGCCAGCCGCTTGCCCATCTGCCGGAACGCCGGGCGCAGCCCGAAAATGTCCGGCCACATCAATACGCCCGCCCCCGTGCCAGTCGCGGGATGCACGAAGTAACAATCCGCCACGCCGTCCGGAGTCTTCACCTCGACCTCGGAATCGACCACGGTTACAGCATTCGCCGTCTGCGGCAGCAGCATCGCCAGGCCGGTTCCAAGAAGGGCACCGAACCCACGCCGGTCCACCAGCCCTCGCGCTTCATATTCCAGCCGGTCACTTTCGAAAATATCCTGATCGCACATAGCTTGCTCCTCTGAATGTGTTGCCGAAAATTTCTCTCAGTATACCCGTCAAACTGCCACGCAAAACCGCCTTCTGAGCTATGACCGCGCGGGAGTGGGACCGATGCAGCAGGGGAACGCCGGTTTTCGCAAACTGTGCGGCCCGTATGGTGTACCCCAGTGAGTGTACGGTAGGTACTGTGATTTCGCGACGCGCTCTCCTGAGCGTCCTCCCCATCCCTGCTCTGGCCCTGGCCGCACCCAGGCGTCCGTTCCTCGGCATCACAGTCATGCCTGAGGATTATCAGGTCGAAGGCATCGAGGCAGTGCTGCGGAACCTCAAGGAGCGGGCCGGCGCCACAGCCGTTGCAACTTCGCCCTACGTCATGCAGCCCTCCGACCCAGAGCATGGCCAGCGGCAACCTCCCATCGACGCGGGTGCCGGTGGCGTGCGGCTGCTCGATCGACCGCTTTGGGGCAAGCGGGAGCTCTATACTTCGTGCTCGCCCAGCTTCGTGCCGAACCTGAAGCTCTATCAGGGCCTCGCTTATCAGCCCGGTGCCCCCGATGAACTCACCCGCCGTCAGGGTCCCATCGTGCGGAAGTTTCTACAGGCCGCAAAGCGAGCGGGTCTCAAGACCTACTTCCAGATTCAGTCTGTCATTCCGCCGGATTACATTGTGACGTCCGGCGGGCCGGTCGACCTCGATAAGCCCCGGCTGCCGAATGGCTCAGTACCGAAGCGGCGCGTCGGCAATACCGGGAGCCTCGCATCGATGGACATCCGGCGCTATACCCAGGCGCTGATCACCGATCTCTGCCGGCAGTATCCGGAAATCGACGGCATCCGCATGGACTGGCCAGAGTATCCGCAGTACACGCTCGACGACGAGTTTCTGGATTTCAGTAAGCCTGCCGAGGCTGCGGCAAAGCGGCTGGGCTTCGACTTCGAGCAGATGCGGCGCGACGCGGGCGCTTTGTACACCAAGCTCCACGGTGGCTTGACCAATGCGGAAGTTTCGTCCACCGACTTCGCGCTGCTCCCCTTCATGAGCCGTCAGCCAGGCCTTCAGGCGCTCGGCCGTTTCAAGGCAACGCTGGTCGAGGAGTTGTTGCAGGGCATTCGCGAGGCGCTCACGGCGGCGGGTGGCGCGGGCAAGGAACTGGTGCCGAATGCCTTTCCCGAGCCGTTTTCCTTCGCTTCCGGAATGGATTACCGCCGGGCTGCGAAATGGTCGAACGGCATCAGCGTGAAGCTCTACACCATGCATTGGCCCATGATCCTGCGGTTCTATGGGGATGCCCTGATGGAGGCCAATCCCGGGCTGAACGAGGCCCTGGTGGCAAGGCGGCTGGCCCGGATTTTCGGGATTATGGATGACGAGAGCCGCGCCCATTTGAAGGATTGGGAGTATCCCGGGCCCGATACTCCCCACCGCGCGGGACGCGACGCCCAAGCAAGAAAGATCGCTTACGCGCAGAAGGAGGCTGGCGATACGCCCGTCTATGCGCTCGCTCATGGCTACGGGCCGGTGAAGGATTTCGAGGAGCGCCTGGGCGTCGCCTGGGCAGCTTCGGACGGTCGGGTCTGGATCAATCGCTACGGGTACTTGACCGACGAGAAGCTGGCGGTTGTTGGCCGCAGGAAGTGAAGCACCGCAACCCATGTCGGTGCGCGCCGCCACCCCGGGTGCGCGTTGGGCAGAACGTCCGAATCCAGCCAGGGGCAAGCGTATCCAGGGAGCCCTTGCATTTCCCGCAGTTCGCGGTTGCACTCGCGGATATCGTCGCTCTCGAAATCAGGGTAGGCAGCCAGAACTTGATCGTTCGCCACGTCGAGACCGCGACGCGTAAGCCGCGGATACCGGGAACACCGTCCATCTGATTAGGGTCGATTGTAATTCGCTCGAAATTCATCCTCCTCATCGCCCGCACTTTTACACTCGTCTATGATTCCGAAAAGCCGATCAACACTCCGGCACTCTCCAGGCTGGGCTCAATTCATGCTCCTGACCAGCTATGGGCAGGGTGCTGACACTCTGTCGTCCCCGGACGATGGCAGCTGGTCGCCAATAGTGCTAATCTGTTCAAATCTGAACCTGGCTGTCGACGAGGACAAAAATGAAACGATACGCAGTTGAATGCCTCGGCGGCTTGAGCCGTACGTTAAAACCCACCTTTCTCACCAAAATCGGTGTCGGATTGCTTCTCACCTTCACCTCTCTCGCGTTCTCCGTGTCGGCACAAGCCGCACCAGTCACCTACAACTTCACCGCCAACAACACCACGCACCTGTTTGGTGAGGTGGCACCCTTCAGCCTGTTTGGAACCTTCACTTACGATTACGAGACTGGCTTTTCCACCTCAGACTTCTGGGTGCAGGCGCCGAACGCTTCAAACGGCAATTACACCAGTAACGGGACGCTGAATCTGGGTAATTCCACCACGATCCGGGGTTTTGATGCCACAAGCAACAACATCATCCTGACCTTTGCCCAGTCGTTTCCCACCACGGCAGGAGTCGTAGCCATCCTGTCTCAGGTGAACTTCGACAACGGGTTCTCCGCCGACAACAGTCCAGTCGGCGGTGCCTGCATCGTAGGTACCTGTCCGGATGGCAACGCGCCGTTGGATTTGGCAGCGGCATCCGCTCCCGAACCGGCCTCCTTCGCTCTCTTCGGCGGAGGCATCGTTGGTCTGGGTCTGCTGCGCCGCCGCCGACCACGCGCCTGATACGATCCGCATCCCCGCACCTCTACAATCCTCCTTCCGTTGTCGGGAGGAGGATATTTCGTGGCTGGCAGCTTGGAGCTCCATAAGCACGAACATGGACGGCATCGTGTCCGGCGGCACCAGCATCGCCGGGGTCGTCCCAATCATGGCCCCGAATCCACGCTGTTCCACCTCCCCAACGAATCCAAAAAACGCTGCGCCGGCATCTCAACAACCCGCAAACTACTCGAGCCGGCCAACGACATCGAACGCCATCTCGTCGAATGCATGGCCGTCGCCCGCCGGCGTCAGTTCCGCGCCCGGGGCTTCGAATCCGCCGTCATTCCCACGAAGTCCGCCGCCAGGCCGTCGACTCGCCCGACCTCCAGAACGAACTCGACAACACCCGGACCGCCCTCAGCGTCCGCCAGTCCGATAGCCCTGGACCGCGTCAACCAGTGGAACGCCGGCTACGAACGCCAGTACGACCGCGCCCTCGCCGTCTCTTCGCCTATCGCGCCGCCACTGGCCGAGCCCCCTTTGGCACTCGATGCTTTGAACTCAGAAAGCCGACCTGCCTTCAGGAGCCGATCTGCCATGAAAAACCCATTTTCCCGAGACGAACCCAGCCATCTCACGAATAAAGGGCCACTCCTGCGCCCCCTTTTACCCCCGTTTTGCC
>JAOAPO010000157.1 GCA_025462945.1 Bryobacterales bacterium | reverse complement strand
CTGGACCTTACGGGTCTGCCTCCGACACCCGCTGAGGTGGCCGCGTTCGTTGCAGACAAATCCCCCAAAGCGTGGGAGAAGGTGGTGGAACGACTCCTCGCCAGCGAACACTACGGAGAGCGTTGGGGGCAGCACTGGCTGGACGTCGTGCGGTTTGCTGAAACGGAAGGCTACGAGTACGACAACTTCCGGCCGGATGCCTGGCGCTATCGCGACTACGTGATCCGCGCTTTCAACAACGATAAACCTTACGACCGATTCATTCAGGAACAGCTGGCTGGCGATGAGATCGGCCCGTCGGAAGACGAGACGCTGATTGCCGCAGGCTTCAACAGGTTAGGACCAGTTCGTCGCAACGCCGGAAATCAGGCTGTCGCAAGCAGCCGAAATGAGCAGTTGACGGAGATGACGAACATCGTAGGGGCTGGCGTGATGGGCGTCACCTTAGGTTGCGCCCGCTGCCACGATCACAAGTTCGACGGCTTCCGGCAAAGCGACTATTACCGCGTTCAGGCATTCTTCTCAGCCGTGCAGCCGGATGATCTCTCCAAGGCTTCGCCGGACGAGCAGGCCGCGTGGAAAGTGAAGGCGGCGCCGGTTCAGGCTGAAGTCGCGACGCTCACCCGCGAGATCAACGCTCGCATCAAGGCAAAACAGCCCGTGATCGAACTGCAGGAGAAGCTGGAAGTGCTCCAGGACAAGATGCCTCCGGCTCTGCCTTCCCTGTTCACAATCAAGGACGACTTCACTCAAAAGGCGCAGATCCACCTGCTGCCCCGTGGCGATTTCGAGCACCCTGGCGATGCGGTCGGGATGCGCGTGCCGGGGGTTTTTCTGCCGGACGACGCCCCGGAAGTAGATGACACCGTGGCGAAGCCGCGCGAATATCTGGCGAAGTGGCTTACGGACGCGGCGAATCCGCTGACTGCGCGCGTGATGGTGAACCGCATCTGGCACTACCATTTCGGCCGCGGAATCGTGGCGACGCCGAATGACTTTGGGCGTATGGGCGAGAAGCCGCTGAACCCGGAACTGCTGGATTTCCTGGCCAACGAGTTTGTGGCTTCAGGCTACAGCGTGAAGCACATGCACCGACTCATCCTGGCCTCGAACACGTACCGGCAAACGTCCGTAGCACCGCAGGCAGTGATCGAGAAGGACCCCGACGGCAGGTTCCTGGAACGCTTTCCGCGTCTGCGCCTGGAAGCGGAACAGATCCGTGACGGCATGCTGCACGTATCCGGGCTCATGAATACGAAGACCGGCGGACCCGGAGTCATGATTCCGCTCGATAAAGGTCTCGTGCAGGCGCTCTATAAACCGTCGCAGTGGGTTCCGGCAAAAGATCCGGCGGAGTACAACCGGCGCACCATTTACCTCATCTACAAACGCAATCTGGCACTGCCGTTCATGCAGACTTTCGACGCTCCGGACATGGCGGGATCATGCCCACGTCGGGAGGCAAGTACGCACGCGCCGCAAGCTCTGGAGATGCTGAACGGGGACATCGCGACGCATGCGGCAAAAGCTTTCGCCGAGCGACTGTTGCGTGAAGCCGGCACCGATCATCGCCGGCAGGTGGACCTCGCGTATAGGCTCGCCGCGAGCCGGGCCCCTAAGCCTTCGGAGTTGGCTCTTGCGCTGAAGTATCTGGCGCAGGACGATGAAGCTAAATCGCGTGAACAGTTCGCCCTGGCGATGTTCAATCTCAATGCTTTCCTGTACGTGAACTAGGAGACCAAAAATGTCAGGCCACGTCAAACCAACTCGAAACCGTCGAGAATTTGTCACAGAAGCTTTCTGCGGCTTTGGCTCGCTTGCGATGGCAGGCATGCTGCAGGCGGCGGATCCGCTGGCTCCTCACGGAGCCGGCGCGAATGCGAAAGCAAAGTCGGTCGTGTTTCTGTTCATGGCTGGCGGGCCCAGCCACATGGAGACTTTCGATCCCAAGCCGCTGCTGAACAAGCTGGACGGGCAGAAGCGCCCGGCGGAGTTCGGCGAAGCGAAGTACCAGTTCGTCTCTGCCGATGCGAAGCTGCTGGGCACTAAACGGACGTTCAGGAAGTACGGCAAGAGCGGCATCGAAGTCTCTGACCTGCTGCCTCACACGGCGGAGTGCGTCGATGACATGGCAATCATCCGATCGGTGCACGGGGACATGGTGGTGCATTCGGCGGCGCAGTACCAATTGTTCACCGGCCGTATCCTGCCAGGCTTCCCCAGCATGGGGTCGTGGCTCCTGTATGGCCTTGGTACAGAAAGCAAGTCGCTGCCAGGCTATGTGGTGATGCCGGATCCGAAGGGCGCGCTGGAGGCTGGCCAGCCCATGTACAGCAACGGCTTTCTTCCGGCGGTCTATCAGCCGACGCATTTCCGTCCCGGCGCGAAGCCAGTACTGAATCTGGACCTGCCAGCCGGGGTGACGCGCGAAGACCGCATGCGGACCCTGGACCTGATCAAAGGACTCGACCGGGCGGATATGCGTCCGGGCGATGAGGAACTGGAGGCGCGAATCGGAGCCTACGATCTCGCGTTCCGGATGCAGTCGGAGGCACCCGAGACGTTCGACCTGTCGAAAGAATCCGAGCAGACCCGACAAATGTACGGGATCGGCGACCCAATCACCGACGACTACGGTCGGCGGCTGCTGTTGACGCGGCGTCTGATCGAGAAGGGCGTGCGCTTCATCTGCCCTGTGTCGGGAGGCGGTCCGGGCAACATGCAGTGGGATGCCCACGAGGATATTGAGGAAAACCACCTCCGGATGGCTGCGCAGACCGATAAACCGATCGCCGCGTTCCTGAAGGACTTGAAGCAGCGAGGTCTGCTCGACTCCACGCTGGTGGTTTGGGGCGGAGAGTTTGGGCGTTCGCCTGAATCGCAGGGTTCAAAAGGTCGCGACCACCATAACCTCGGCTTCACGATGTGGATGGCGGGCGGCGGTATCAAAGGCGGGCAGGTGGTGGGCGCTACCGACGAGATCGGCTTGCGCGCCATCGAAGACCCTTATCACCTCCGGGACGTGCACACGACCATTCTGAACCAGTTGGGGCTCAATCAGGACGCGCTCAGCTTCCTCCATCAGGGCCGCCGGGAACGCCTCACCGAGGTTCGCGGCAAGGTGATCTCGCAGGTCGTTTAGGGCGGTAAAGATCGTATAATCAGGTCATGGGCCCCGCTAAAAGCGCACTTGCAGCTGCACTCCTGGTTTCCGCCAGCGCATTCGCACAGGACATCGTACTTCCGGACGGCAAAGCGAAAAAGCTGGTTGAAAACACCTGCACGGAGTGCCACGGGCTGGACAACGTGGTCAACGCGACACTTTCAGGGGCGCAGTGGCGCGAGACCGTGCACGATATGGTGAAACGCGGAGCTACCCTGTCGAAAGACGACATCGACACCGTGGTTGACTACCTGACGGTTTACTTCGCTCAGGAGAAGGTGAATGTAAACACGGCTTCCGCTGTCGAGTTGCAGAGCAGCCTCGAACTGACGTCGGCTGAGGCGGACGCGATTGTGAATCACCGCAAGGAGAACGGCAAGATCAAAGACATTGAGGCCCTGCGAAAGGTCGCGGGCCTCAATGGCAAGAAGATCGACGCCAAAAAAGACGTCCTGACGTTCTAAGCGCCTCCGTTAGTCCGGAAGCGCGAAGCTGTAAAGCACGTTGGCGGACGACACCGCCACGTACTGCTTGCCGTCTACCGAGTAGCTCATGGGTGACGAAGGGATAGAAGCGCCGGCCCCGAACTTCCACAGAGCCTTACCCGTTTTTCCATCGAGCGCGAAGAAGTTGCCTTCCGCTGATGCGGCGAAGACGACACCACCAGCCGTTGCCAGTACACCGGGCGACAGGCTGTTTTGCGACAGTTCGAACTTCCAAACCGTCTTGCCCGTTTCGGGGTCGAAGGCCTGCACTCCCTGCGACGGCGGTGCTTGACCATTGGCCGCCGGAGCGCCGAAGCCGCCGCCCGTGCCGCGCGCCTGATACTGCCGACCCGGTTCGAAGACCGCCGGTGCCGTGGCGTAGTTGCCCGGGCCGTCGAAGTACATGAAGTACATCCAGCCGGTCAGGGGACTGTACGAGGGTGCCTGGAAATTCGAGCCGCCGCCGAGTGCCGGGTAAACCACGGCGCCTTCCGGTGACGCTCTCCAGTTTTCTGTCGTGATCGCACGACCTTTCTCGTCGAAACCCTTCTGCCACGAAGCGCGGACAAAGGGTTTACCTTCCAGGAACTGCCCGTTCGTCCGGTCGAGAACATAGAAGATCCCGTTCCGGTTAGCTTGCAACAGAAGCTTTCGGGGCTGCCCGTGCCACACTCGATCCACCAGAACTACATCCTCGGTGGCGTCCCAGTCATGGGTATCGTTTGGCGTGAACTGGTAGTGCCACTTCAGCTTGCCGGTATTCGGGTCAAGCGCGACCACTGAACAGCTATAAAGGTTATCGCCAAGGCGCACGTCGCCGTTGATGTCGGGACCGGGGTTGCCAGTGGTCCAGTAGAGTGTATCGAGAGCAGCATCGTAGCTGCCCGTCAGCCAGGTGGCCGCCGCGCCGTGCTTCCAGCTGTCACCGGCCCAGGTCTCGTTGCCCTTTTCGCCGGGGCCAGGAATCGTATTCCAGCGCCACAGCTTCTTGCCGGTGGCCGGCTCGTAAGCTTCGAGGAAGCCCGGGATGCCGAACTCACCGCCGCTAATGCCGGTGATGACCTTGTCCTTCACGATCATGGGTGGTGAAGTGATGCTGTAGCCCTGCATGGTGTCCGCAACCTGTACTTCCCAGAGGAAGGCACCGGTG